>NZ_JBAWDE010000105.1:0-72690 GCF_049590575.1 Pseudomonas sp. | reverse complement strand
GGACATGCGCCTGCGCCGTGCCTTCGAGCGCAGCCTCAATACCCGTCGCGAGCGTTTGATCCGCCTGGAAACCCGCCTCGCCGGCCAGCACCCCGGCCGCCAGTTGGCCTTGCTGCGCCAGCGCCTGGACAGCCTCGCCGAACGCCTGCCGCGCGCCATGCGCGAAGGCCTCAAAGCGCGCCGCCTGCAACTGCAAAGCCAGGTGCAAACGTTGCAGGTGGTCAGCCCGCTGGCGACCCTGGGCCGTGGCTACAGCATTTTGCTGGATGAGCGCGGCCAGGCGATTCGCAATGCCGCGCAAACCCACACCGGCCAACGCCTGACCGCGCGCCTCGGTGAAGGCCAATTGCAAGTGCGGGTGGAAGACAACCACCTGACGCCCGTTACCCTTTCGTTATTGGATTGATTGATGCCACGTCTCTTTAGCCTGTTGATGCTGCTGTGCCTCGCCTTCAATGCCCACGCCGACAGCTACATCACCCGCACCCTGAACAAACCCGTGCCGGGCGGTGTGGCCGTGGTCGAACTGGGCCCTGCGGCCGCCGCGCCGAAAGCCACTTACCAAGGCAAGCCGGTGCTGGTGGTCAAGGAGCAGGACACCTGGCTGGCGATTGTCGGCATCCCGTTGACCGTCAAGCCGGGCAACGAGCGCATCAGCAGCGGTGGGCGCACCCTGCCGTTTATCGTTGGCTACAAAAAATACCCGGAACAGCGCATCACCCTGAAAAACAAAAGCCAGGTCAACCCCGAGCCGGCGCAACTCAAGCGCATCGAGGCGGAGCTGGCGGTACAGATCAAGGCTTACCGCAGTTTCAGCCCGAACCTGCCGAGCAACCTGGTACTGGACAAACCGGTGAACGGGCCGCTGTCGAGCAAGTTCGGCGTGCGCCGTTTCTTCAACGGTGAAGAGCGCAACCCCCACTCGGGCCTGGATTTCGCCGTACCCGCCGGCACGCCGATCAAGACGCCGGCGAATGGCAAGGTGATCCTGGTGGGCAACTACTTCTTCAACGGCAACACCGTGTTCGTCGACCATGGCCAGGGCTTCATCAGCATGTTCTGCCACATGTCGAAAATCGACGTGAAGGTCGGTGACCAACTGACGCGCGGCGCGGTGGTCGGCAAGGTCGGCGCGACGGGCCGAGCGACGGGGCCACACATGCACTGGAATGTCAGCCTGAACGACGCACGGGTCGACCCGGCGATCTTTATAGGGGCGTTTACACCTTAAGCGTTCGTATAGGGCGCGCTTCCCCCACACTGCACAAAAATCCACCGCCCTCAAAAGACTATCTGCTTTGCAGAGGGTGGCCGCGTGCGCCGCGATTAAAGCCTACATTCTGCGAAGGAACGAAACTACGGGGGCGAGCCACGTATCCCATACGCGAAAGGAATGGATCGCTCTAGCTTGAACACCGATGGATTGAAGTTCTCCGCCGGAAATACGCGTCGTGACAACTCGCCTTATTGACCCGAATTCAACGAAACCCATCTCAATAAACGCACACTTGCCACCCCCCCTCGCGCTGGCGAGCGCGACCACGAATAACTCGCAAACAACTGATTTCCCGCCTCTGCCACCCGGCGCGGTGAACTGGCCTAATGTTCGGGGTATAAGGCCGGTCGAGCCACAAGGGAATGACCTTACCAGGCACTTCAAAGTCAGTGATACGCAGAAGCTGCTGGTTCAGTACGAAAGCCTGAATAAAGATATTGCTACCTTGCAGGGTCAGCAACCGAGCCTGGGACAGTTCTTGCAACAACACCTTGAAAAGGCCCTGCCGGAACAGCGACCGCTCAATATAGACGCGGTCGCTTTCAACATTTACCGCACTGGAGCAGATGGGAAAAAGACACTGGTTTCCAGTGAGCCTTTACTGTCAGCCCTGACCAGGAAAATCCAAGAGCTCGATGCCAAGGTCATCGGAGGGCAAGAAGGCCCTGAAGAAAACCCTGCCGTTGAGTCCGGCTTCTATGTCGGCGACAAACAACTTAAAAATCTTGGTTCTTTGCGTACGCTTGCCGCCGGTATCGCGCCTGGATTTGCGGCAGCCAACAGAACGTTCTGGACACGGGAACGTGCTTCCGAAAAAAATACCGCGTCTCCCCAAAACCAAATACTGGCTAAGTACAAAGAGATGCTCTCCACCGAAGCGGCCCTGCTGACGCGGGACGGATCGCTTAGCACGGGGGGCAAGAAACTGATTGATGCAGCACTTCAGTACCCTACCCTTGACGCACGGGAATGTGCCTTCAGCGACGGCGCGCGGCCCGGTCTGTATCCGATCAGAGTCAATGACAATACCGAGACGGGGAGCCTACTGCCGGGGGCGTTCATGATCACCACCAGCGATGGTTCGTCATCCTCTTCTCCCCATTGGCCCGATGGCACAAAAAATATCGAAGGCAATCATCTGAACGGGCCTGTGGTGATCCACACCAATGAGGATGGATTTGAAGAGTTCGAAACTCCGGATAAGGCACTCCAGGCACTGGCAGAAAAGCTCGACCGTAATCTTGACGACGCTCCCCCACTGAACCCGAACTCGGCGCTTTCAGGGCAGAGCTCTCAAGGCGACCAACTGCTGCGACGTTTTGCACCGCTCGAAGGCGACGTGGCAGCCGAGTGGCTTGTCAGGCAAATGGAGGGGCAAGAGTCAAAGGTTCGCACGGCGATCAACACGGGCCTGTTTCCAGAGAATGAGATTCTGCATCCAAACCCTCTGAACGACCTCCGAATCAAAACGGCTATTGAGGATGCGGTGGATGTGTCATTTCAGTTCGACGGCACCAACTCCCTACTCGCCCGCAATCAAAAGCTTGAAGAAAATCAGCAACCCGAATGGTTGAAAACCCTGACGCCCACACAGAAAGTGTTTTATCTGAACCTGGAAGAGAAGGAGCAGCAAAGCAACGAAACACTTGCCCCATTACTGAAAAAAATTCCCACCCTGCCGGACTTTGCCAAGACGCAATTGACCAAAGCGTTGCAAGCCAGGCTCCAGGAGCGATACCCACATGCAGGTATCGACCCTGACAAAATCATGGTGCGCATACAATCCAGAGACATTGTCCACACCGGTAGACTTGGGGGCAGCCAGGTATCCACACAAACGATGTCGTTAACTGACCTTTCACTGAAAAATCTCGACGAATGGGATGCTGGCAGCGCCACGCGTTACTCCCAAAAAAGCATGACCGCCAAGCTTGTCGATGCCAACGACAACGATATACGGGATGCCCAAGGCAATGCCCTCTCCCTGGATACGAAAGCACTCGAAGATCTGATCCGCCCGCTCGATGTCGGCGGGAAGTACCCGGAGCACCTCTTAAATGAAATGTCACCTGATGCAGCAGGCGCGCGAGGGTTGCGTGACACGTGGCACGCAAGCAAGCTGGCCAACCTGAAAAAAGACGCCTTTCTGGCAGGTCTTGACCCCACAAACTATCACGCGACATTGACCGAAGACCCGTCGAAAAAACGCAGCGCCGAATGGGTCAACGCAGTGATTAATCACACAGACCCGAGCACTTGGCCAACGGTTGAAGGGCACGAAATACGCAGCAGCATCTTGGTCGAGAATGGCAAGGAGATTGAGGGAACGTTTGTTATCCAGTCGCCTGCGCACCCCTCCCTGGTGCTATACACTCCCAATGCACCCGACGGGCTGACGTTTCGAGAGTTAGTCAGCCAGGACAGCCTGCAGAAACTGCTGCAAAAGCCCGAGTGGCGAAGCTACATCACCGATAGAACAACGCCGACGGATAAATACAAACTCATTTCAAAATTGACCCAGTTCGTGCCTTTGGACTTGGTAGCCCGAGCCGCGCGCGCGCATGAAGAGGGTCTTTCGCTACAGCCCATGAAGCGTCCCCTGCTCGACACTCTTTACAGGCAACAACTGGCCTCCCTAATAGGCAAAACCAACGCCGCAACCACCAGCAATGCCGAAGTTAATACCGAATCAACTTATAACAAGTTGATGTTCGGTGTCGAAGTCGGTTCGAATCTTCTGGAACTGGTGCCCGTCATAGGAAAAGGCATCTCAACAACCACTCGCTTGACCAAGGCAGCGATAAAAGCTCTCCGTGCACAGGGTAAAAGCCTGCCGACCTTATTGAAAAGTCCGCATGGCTGGGGAGGCGTGTACTCGGACTTTACTGTCGCAGCGACGGGTCAGAAACTGATCAGACACAGCGGATTACGCCCCGTGATGCAGG
Organism: Pseudomonas sp.; assembly: GCF_049590575.1. Lineage (GTDB taxonomy): Bacteria > Pseudomonadota > Gammaproteobacteria > Pseudomonadales > Pseudomonadaceae > Aquipseudomonas. The sequence goes on along the minus strand of NZ_JBAWDE010000105.1, from coordinate 68,469 downwards.
CGCGCAAGGCAATTAATGCTCGCCCTGCGGCGCACACTGCGCGCGCGCCCGCAAGCAGACCGGGGGCCCAAACGAAACATACTGAACCTGTCGCGCGTCCCAATCTCAGCGATAACGCTGTTCCTGAAACACTTTTGAATAGCGGGTCTACCCCGAAAAATGGCATCTACCTGGTGGACGGCCCCTCAGGTCACCGCAGTTTTATTCGATATACCGATAGCACCAATGTCAGCCGGCTCTATGAAATCAGTCCTGTCTACAAGTTCGAAGGGACAACGGTACGGGTAATCAACCCCGCTACCCGACGACAGGTCGCGACGATGACATCCACCGGCAATGGGGAGTGGCGAGTAAGCGAACTGCCTGGCGGCAGGCGTGGCGCACAACGCAGGCAGCAAAGTAATTGGCCGATGAACTACGTTGACAATCTGCTCTCAGGCGGCCCTGATCTCACACTTTACCGAGGCTTGAGAGGCCAGGCCGGCCGATGGTTCAGGGATGGGATGAATGAATTCTACGCCCGGCATGCAGCTTCCCCCGCACCCCGACCCGACATGCCAGCCTCCACGGCCAACTCAACCCCCTCCGAAACGACGCGCGAAGCGCTCATTACTTCAAACGGCCTTGTATTTGGTGAACAACATAACCAAGTTTCCACCAACGTGCTGCTGATAAAAAATATGGAGATGTACGCAAAAAACGGCGTTAAGACCCTTTATTTGGAGGGGGGAATCTGGAGTGGTAATGAAGGTTACACGGCAGCGGACATGGATCTGCTTCCCGACGCACCGAAAAACCCTAACTATATACGCACCATTCCTACTCGCCAGGATGTGTTTAAAGCTGCCGATAAATATGGCATTAAAGTCGTAGGCCTGGAGCACGAGCACCTGACGATGCACTCAACCCGTAGCCCTTCAGATGACGCCAATAACCTGCGGCACACCAACGACCGTCTGAAAGAGTTCAACTACTTTGCCAGCAAGGTGATCGGCCAAACACCTGAAGGTGAAAAATGGATTGCCGTGGTCGGCAGAAGGCATATCAACACAACCCAAGGGGTCCCCGGAATTGCGGAGCTCACGGGAGGCACGGGAATTGGCGTGTATGATGCCGGTCGCGGTGCCAGCAGTGTGGGCAAAAAGTCTGATACGCCGCACATTGACAGAGGGCAGCGGATTACCTTGAGCGATCAGGTAGGCGACTATCAGATCTACCAAAACGTTGACCCCTACCTGAAAGCGCCTTGATCAAATAATCGCTCCGATAAATGGGCGCAAAGCAGTAAGCCTCGCGCCCATTCATGTTGACTGGAATCATTGCGACAACTGAAAACATGACGCAATAAAAATACAAATATTCATTTAAGCGCGCTATAAAACCTCGCAAATACTCCAACACCAAAAAAACCTACCAATTTTTCTCGACTGCTTGCCATCTTTCACCCCGGCGGTTAGGGTTGAGCTTATGAAAACCTCTCACACCCTCATTCAGCTCCGCCAGCACCGCAGCCTGTGCCTCGTCAGCGCACGACTGCCAGGCTGAATCGATCTGCCTCGCCCTTCAAAAAAGCAGCATCCCCAATAACAGTTCTACGGCAGGCCGCCTTTTCTCGGCCCTTACAACAAAGGATTTCCCGATGAGCATGCTCAAAGACCCGTCTTCGAAGTACCGCGCGTTCCCGACCATCGATATCCCGGACCGCACCTGGCCGTCGAAAACCATCACTGAAGCGCCGATCTGGTGCAGCTCCGACCTGCGTGATGGCAACCAGTCGCTGATCGAACCAATGGACGCCGCGAAAAAGCTGCGCTTCTGGAAGACCCTGGTTGCGGTGGGCGTGAAGGAAATCGAAGCGTCGTTTCCGGCCGCTTCGCAAACCGATTTCGACTTCGTGCGCACCCTGATCGAAGACAACCACATCCCCGAGGACACCACCATCCAGGTGCTGACCCAGGGCCGTGAAGACTTGATCGCACGCACCTTCGAATCCCTGCGCGGCGCCAAGAAAGCCATCGTGCACTTGTATAACGCGACCTCGCCGTCGTTCCGCCGCATCGTGTTCAATCAGGACAAGGACGGCATCAAGGCCATCGCGGTCAACGCGGCCAAGCTGTTCGTCAAATACGCCGCCCAGCAGCCGGAAACCCAGTGGACCTTCGAATATTCCCCGGAGACTTTCAGCGCAACCGAGCTGGAGTTCGCCAAGGAAGTGTGTGACGCCGTGATCGAGGTGTGGAACCCGACGCCTGAGCACAAGATGATCCTCAACCTGCCCGCCACCGTCGAATGCGCCACGCCGAATATCTATGCCGACCAGATCGAGTGGTTCGGTCGCCATATCAACCGTCGTGACAGCGTGATCATCAGCCTGCACACCCACAACGACCGTGGTACCGGCGTGGCTGCCACCGAGCTGGGCCTGATGGCCGGCGCCGACCGCGTCGAAGGCTGCCTGTTCGGCAACGGCGAGCGTACCGGTAACGTCGACCTGGTCACCGTGGCACTGAACATGTACACCCAGGGCCTCGACCCGCAGCTGGACTTCTCCGACATCGACGGCGTGCGCAAAGTCGTCGAAGAGTGCAACCAGATCCAGGTACACCCACGTCACCCGTACGTGGGCGATCTGGTGCACACCGCGTTCTCCGGCTCCCACCAGGACGCCATCCGCAAAGGCTTCACCCAGCAGAAAGCCGACGCGTTGTGGGAAGTGCCGTACTTGCCGATCGACCCGGCGGACATCGGCCGCAGCTACGAGGCAGTGATTCGCGTGAATAGCCAGTCGGGCAAAGGCGGTATCGCCTACCTGCTGGAGCAGGAATACGACATCAGCTTGCCGCGCCGCATGCAGATCGAATTCAGCCAGGTGGTGCAGGCCGAAACCGACCGCGTGGGCCTGGAGATGACCGCACCGCAGATCTACGCCTTGCTGCAGCGTGAATACCTGCAAGCCAACACCCCGTACGCGTTGGTCAGCCATCGCCTGCAGGAAGAAAACGGCAACAGCTTTGTCGAGGTCGAAGTCTCGGGCAAGGGCCAGGGCGAAACCAACCTGCACTGGAAAGGCAAAGGTAACGGCGCCCTGGAAGCGCTGGTGGCTGGCTTGCCGATTGGTGTAGAGATCATGGACTACAACGAGCACGCCATCGGCGCTGGCACCAATGCCAAGGCGGCGGCCTACATCGAATTGCGCGTGAATGGCGAGCGCCCGGTGCACGGTGTGGGCATTGATGAAAACATCACCACGGCCAGCTTCAAGGCGCTGTTCAGCGCGCTGAACCGTTCGCTGAGCCAACAGGAAGCGAAAGCGGCGTAAGCACTTACCGCTGAAATGCAAAAGGCCCCTGGGTGAGAACTCAGGGGCCTTTTTGTTGGGCTTTATAGTTGTGGTGGCTGTGAGGGCCTCATCGGGGGCAAGCCCCCTCCCACATTTGACTGTGTTCACAAATCAAAATGTGGGAGCGGGTTTGCTCGCGAAGGCGGTGTATCAGAGGAACTCAAAGCGATCGGCATCCAGGTTAGCCGGAAACTTGCTGCGATACGCCGCCAGCTCAGCCGCCTCCAGGCACACTTGAAACACCCCATCCGCCTCCCCTGCACTTAGCAAGGTCTCACCCTGGAAATCCAGCACCTGGCTGTCTCCGGTGTAGGCAAAACCTTTGCCGTCCGTACCGACCCGATTCACCGCCGCCACATAGCACAGGTTTTCAATCGCCCGCGCCGGCAGCAGGCGGTTCCAATGCAGTCGCCGCGCACCGGGCCAATTGGCGGTGTACAGCAGCAGGTCGGTGTCCTGGGCATCACGGCTCCACACCGGGAAGCGCAGGTCATAGCAAATCAACGGGCGAATGCGCCAGCCCTTCAATTCGAACTGCACCTGGCGCTCGCCAGGCGTGTAGTGGTCATGCTCGCCCGCCATGCGGAACAAGTGACGCTTGTCGTAATGCAGCACCTCACCGTCCGGCCGCGCCCACAGCAGGCGGTTGCGGTGGCTGCCGTCGGCGGCCTGGATGATCACGCTGCCGGTGATCACCGCGTTGTACTTCGCCGCCTGGGTTTGCAACCAACGGTGGGTTGGGCCGCTTTCCGGCTCGGCGAGGGTTTCGGATTCCATCGAGAAGCCGGTGGTGAACATCTCCGGCAACACGACCAGGTCAGCGCCGCGGGCCTGCTCCAGCAGCAATTCAAAATGCTCAAGGTTGGCCTGGCGGTCGTGCCAGGCCAGGCTGGTCTGGACCAGGGCGATGTTGAGGTCGGGCAATGCAGTCAGATCACGCATAGTTTTTCAGCTGCTTGTTGCAGCGTCTCCTCGCGTTTGGCAAAGCACAGGCGCACCAGGCGCTGGCCTTGCGGTGGGTGCTGGTAGAACACCGAGACCGGAATCGTCGCCACGCCATGCTCGCGGGTCATCCACAGGGACATGGCGACGTCATCCAGGTCCGGGCGAATCTGTGAGTAGTCGACCAGTTGGAAGTAGGTGCCGGCCACTCGGGTAAAGCTGAAACGCGACGGCGCCAGCAGGTCGCAGAACAGATCGCGCTTGGCCTGGTAAAAGGCCGGCAGTTCCTCGACGTGCTCCGGGTGTTGGGCCATGAAGTCCGCCAAAGCGTACTGCAGCGGGGTCACGCCGCAAAAGTTGACATATTGATGCACCTTGCGCAGTTCGGCCGTCAGCGCCGGCGGCGCGACCACGTAGCCGGTTTTCCAGCCGGTGACGTGGTACGTCTTGCCGAAGGAACTGACCACAAACGCGCGTTGGTACAGCTCTTCATGGGCCAGCACGCTGACATGGGGCACGCCATCAAACACCAGGTGCTCGTAGACCTCATCGCTGACCAGGTAGATATCGCGGTCGCGGATCAGTTCGGCCAGTTGGTCCAGCTCGGCACGGCTGATCAGCGCGCCGGTCGGGTTATGCGGGGTATTGAGGATGATCATGCGTGTGCGCGTTGAGAGCGCGGCCTTGATCTGTTCGAAGTCGAGGGCAAAACCCTGCAGGCTCAGTTGCACATGCACGCAGCGGCCACCGGCCAGCTCGACCGAGGGCTCATAGCTGTCGTAGCACGGGTCGAACACGATGACTTCATCGCCGCTGCGGATCACCGCCTGGATCGCGCAGAAGATCGCCTCGGTGGCGCCGGGCGTGATGGTCACTTCACTGTCGGCATTCATCGTGGCGCCATAGCTGCGGGCGATCTTGGCCGCCACTTGCTGACGCAACACCGGCAGGCCGGTCATCGGCGCATATTGGTTATGCCCGAGGGCAATATGCTTGCCCACCGCATCGAGCAAACCCTGAGGACCGTTGAAGTCGGGAAAACCCTGGGATAGATTGAGCGCGCCGGTTTCGGCAGCGAGTTGCGACATGGTGGTGAAAATGGTCGTGCCGACATTTGGCAACTTACTGGTGATCATCGGAGGCCCCTGCAGGTGAGCCCCAAGTTTTAAGCTGCCGGCTGCATGGGGTCAAGGCACAAACCGTCGCGCACAAAAAAGGGCTCCAAAGGAGCCCTCTCTTGCAGCGTGTCGCTGACCACGTGAAGCGGCGATTATTTCTTGTCGCGGCGCTTCTTGTCGGCCTTCTTGTGGTGAGTCATCAAACGACGCTTCTTGTTCACCTGACGGTCAGTCAAGGTGTTCTTGTTGCCTTCGTATGGGTTCTCGCCACCCTTGAACTCGATACGGATCGGCGTACCCACCAGCTTCAAGACACGGCGGTAGGTATTTTCCAGGTAACGCACGTAGGACTTCGGCACCTTCTCGATCTGGTTACCGTGGATCACGATAATCGGCGGGTTGGCACCCCCCAAGTGGGCGTAACGCAGTTTGATCCGGCGGTTGTTGACCATTGGCGGCGCGTGCTCGCCAACGGCGTCTTCCAGGATCTGGGTCAGGCGGTTGGTCGGCCAGCGGGTGACCGCGGACTTGAACGAGTTCTGTACGGACGCGTAGAGGTTGCCCACGCCGGTGCCGTGCAGTGCCGAGATGAAGTGAATATCGGCGAACTCGACGAAGAACAGACGACGCTGCAGCTCGATCTTGACGAAATCACGCTCGCTCGGCGTCATGCCGTCCCACTTGTTGATCGCAATCACCAGGGCGCGACCGGCTTCCAGGGCAAAGCCGAGCAAGTTGAGGTCGTGGTCCACCACGCCTTCGCGGGCGTCCATCACAAAGATCACCACGTTGGCGTCTTTGATCGCCTGCAGGGTTTTCACCACCGAGAACTTTTCAACTTCCTCGTGGATCTTGCCGCGCTTGCGCACACCAGCGGTGTCGATCAGCGTGTACTTCTCGTCGTTACGTTCGAACGGGATGTAGATGCTGTCGCGGGTGGTGCCGGGCTGGTCATACACGATTACACGGTCTTCACCGAGCATGCGGTTGACCAGGGTCGACTTGCCCACGTTCGGGCGGCCGATGATGGCGATCTTGATACCGTCTTTTTCGCTCGGGCCAGGAATGCGCTTGGCTTCCTCACCTTCGGCGACGATCTCCTCCTCGCCCTCTTCTTCCTCGGCATCATCCTTGGGGAAATCGCGCAGGGCGATTTCCAGCATCTGGGTGATACCGCGGCCGTGGGCACCGGCGACCGGGATCGCGTCGCCCAGGCCCATCGGGCTGAACTCGGCACGGGCCGCCTCAGGATCGATGTTATCGATCTTGTTGGCGACCAGATAGGAGCGCTTGTTGCGCTTGCGCAGGTGCTCGCCAATCATCTGGTCGGCAGCGGTGTAGCCCGCGCGGGCGTCCACCAGGAACAACACGACATCGGCTTCTTCAATGGCCAGCAGCGACTGCTCGGCCATCTTTTCGTCCATGCCATGCTCGTCACCGGAGATACCACCGGTGTCGACAATAATGTAGGAGCGCCCTTGCCACTTTGCCTCACCGTATTGGCGATCACGGGTCAGACCGGACAAGTCGCCGACGATGGCGTCGCGAGTCCTGGTCAGGCGGTTGAACAAGGTGGACTTGCCGACGTTAGGTCGGCCCACCAGGGCGATTACGGGAACCATGCGGCTCTCCACTTCGTTATTTCAGAAAATACAAAAGCCGCTGCATGGCAGCGGCTGGTGCTCGGGGCAGCATATTCAAATGCCGCATGCCCCGCCGAAGCGGGGCCGCCTGGGTGTTACCCCAAGCATAGTTCTTACTTGATGGTCAGGGCTTCCAGCTTGCCGCTGTTGCCAAACACATAAAGCATGTTACCCACCACCAGCGGACGGGCACGCAGGCCGTCGCTGTCGATACGCTCACGACCTACAAAGCGACCGTCCACCTGGCTCAGCAGGTGCAGATAACCTTCGAAGTCGCCTACCGCTACGTAGCTGGAGAAGACTTCCGGGGCCGACAGTTGACGACGGGCCAGGGAGTCGTTGCTCCACAATGCAGTGGTGGAACGCTCGTCGACACTTTCAACGGTGCCGGACGCCAGGCTTACGTAGACGCTGCCGAACCCTTGGGCGACACCGGCGTAGCTGGAAGCATCACGCTGCCAGTTGACGCGACCGCTCTGCAGGTCCAGTGCGGCAACGCGGCCCTGGTAAGTGGCGACGTAGAGGGTTTCGCCCGACAGCAGCAGGCCGCCGTCGATGTCCACTACGCGGTCCAGCTCGGAACGACCTTGCGGGATAGCCACACGGGTTTCCCAGGCCGGCACGCCGTTCTGGGTGTTCAGGGCGACCACTTTACCGGTCGACAGGCCCGCAACGGCCAGATTGTTGGTCACAATCGGACCACTGGTGCCGCGCAGGGTCAATACCGCGGGTGTGCTGTCGTACAACCAGCGCTGTTCGCCAGTGCTGGCGTCAAGGCCGATGACACGGTCGTCCTGGGTCTGCACCACGACGATATCGCCGTTGGTGGCAGGCGGTGCGAGCACTTCACTGGTCACGCGAGCGCGCCATTTTTCTTCACCGGTGCTGGAGTCCAGCGCCACGACTTCGCCTTTCAGCGTGCCGAGCATGACCATGCCATAACCCACGCCTACGGCGCCGGACACTGGCAATTCGAGGTCTTTCTTCCACTTCACGTCGCCGTTCATGCGATCCATGGAGACCACCACGCCGGTGACGTCAGCGGCCACAATGCTGTCACCGTCGATTGCCGGGACCAACATGTTGTAGGTGTCGCCCTGGCCGTCGCCGATGGAGCGGCTCCATTGCTTTTGCAGGACCACTTCTTCTTTGAAGGTGGTCAGCTCGGCCGGAGGCAGTTCTTTTTTACTGTTGCTGCTGCAACCCGCGGCCAGAACGGCCAGAGCCAGCAATGCTGCATGTTTCCAACGGATCACGTCACGCATCCCCTTTGGCCAAGTCGTCCAGCTTGATTTGTAAGCCACCGACCGCCGCTTCATCAGACAGCGCCGCCTTGGCTTTTTGGTACGCAGCATTGGCTTCGTCGGTACGACCCAATTGGACCAGGAGGTCGCCCTTGAGCTCTTCACGAGTGGCTACAAATGCCTTGTCAGCATCGCCGTCGAGCAGTTTGAGTGCTTCGTCAGCCTTGTTCTGTGCCGCCAATACCTGAGCCAGGCGCTGACGTGCGATTTCACCCAGGGTCGGGTTGGTCGGTTTGTCGGCGATGGCCTTCAGCTCGGTGGCTGCGTCATCCAGCTTGCCGGTGTCGACCGCGACTTTCGCGACGAACAGGCTACCGTATTGGGCGTAGGCAGTACCGCCAAATTCGTTCTTCAGCTTGCCGGCCAGGTCTGCCACCTGGGCAGGGTCAGGCTTGCCGTCAGGCGTCAGCGTGGTTTCCAGCAGTTGCTGGTAGAGAATCGAGGCGCCCTGGGACTGGTTGGCCTGATACTTGGTCCAGGCTTGCCAGCCGAACACCACCACTAAAGCCAGCAGGCCGCCAGTAACCAGGGGCTTGCCGTTACGCTGCCACCAGTCTTTGAACTCGGCCAGCTGCTCATCATCAGTACTCGACACCCCAATACTCCTTAATCGCTAAATTCGGCTGTTCGACAGCTTCAACCCTGCACGACGCAGGTGGCCAAGTGCGCGGCGAGCGCATCAAAGGCAATGTTCTGTTGCTCGCCCTGGCCACGCAGGGGTTTGAAACCTATCACTTGCTGGGCCAGCTCGTCATCGCCGAGGATCAGTGCATACAGCGCACCGCTCTTGTCGGCCTTCTTGAACTGGCTCTTGAAGCTGCCAGCGCCGGCATTGACCTGCAGGCGCAGGTTCGGCAGTTGGTCACGTACTTTTTCGCTCAGGGCCAGGGCTGCCAGTTCGGCGGCCTCGCCAAAGGCGCACAGGTACACGTCCACCTGACGCGAGATTTCTTCCTGGACCTGCTCCAGGGTCTCGAGCAGCAGGATCAGCCGCTCGATGCCCATGGCAAAACCTACGCCCGTGGTCGGCTTGCCGCCCATCTGCTCGACCAGGCCGTCGTAACGGCCACCGGCACATACGGTGCCCTGGGCGCCGAGCTTGCCGGTGACCCACTCGAATACGGTCTTGCTGTAGTAATCGAGGCCGCGCACCAGCTTCGGGTTGATCACGTACGGAATACCGGCCGCATCCAGGCGAGCCTTGAGGCCCTCGAAGTGCGCGCGGGATTCGTCGTCCAGGTAGTCGGCCATCTTCGGCGCGTCGACCAGCACAGCCTGGGTGTCGGCGTTCTTGGTATCGAGCACGCGCAACGGGTTGGTTTTCAGACGGCGCTGGCTGTCTTCGTCGAGTTTGTCCAGATGGGCGGACAGGTAGTCGACCAGGGCCACGCGGTAGCGGCCCCGGGATTCGCTGGTGCCCAGGCTGTTGAGTTCGAGTTTTACCGCGTCGCGGATGCCCAGCAGGCCCCACAGGCGCCAGGTCATCACGATCAGCTCGGCGTCGATGTCCGGGCCATCAAGATTGAAGACTTCCAGGCCGATCTGGTGGAACTGGCGATACCGGCCTTTCTGCGGACGCTCGTGGCGGAACATCGGGCCGATGTACCAGAGTTTCTGGGGCTGGCCGCCACCGGTGAGGCCATGCTCGAGCACAGCACGCACGCACGCGGCGGTACCTTCCGGACGCAGGGTCAGGGAGTCGCCGTTGCGGTCTTCAAAGGTGTACATCTCTTTTTCGACGATGTCGGTCACTTCACCGATGGAGCGCTTGAACAGCTCGGTGAACTCGACGATCGGCATGCGGATCTGCTTGTAACCGTAGTTATCCAGCAGGCGCGCGACCGTGCTCTCGAAGTAGCGCCACAGCGGCGTCTGCTCCGGCAGGATGTCGTTCATGCCACGAATGGCTTGCAGAGACTTGCTCACATCAAATCCTTAAATTCGTTCAATCAGCCGCGCGCGATCAGCGCTGCGTCAGCTGCGACCTTTTCGGCCGCTTTCTGGCGGATCAGCTTTTCCAGCTCATCCACCAGATTGTCATTCGTCAATTTCTGCGACGGCTTGCCGTCGATGTAAATCAGGTTCGGTGTACCGCCGGTCAGCCCCACGTGCGCCTCTTTGGCTTCACCCGGGCCGTTGACCACACAACCGATCACCGCCACATCCAGCGGCACCAGCAGGTCTTCGAGGCGCAACTCCAGATCGTTCATGGTTTTCACCACGTCGAAGTTCTGCCGCGAGCAGCTTGGGCAGGCAATGAAGTTGATGCCACGGGACCGCAAACGCAGGGATTTGAGAATGTCGTAACCGACCTTCACTTCCTCCACCGGGTCTGCCGCGAGGGAGATGCGGATGGTATCGCCAATCCCTTCGGCGAGCAGCATACCGAGACCCACCGCAGATTTCACTGTGCCTGAACGTAAACCGCCCGCCTCAGTGATACCCAAGTGCAGTGGCTGCACGATTTCCTTGGCCAGCAGGCGGTAGGCTTCTACCGCCATGAACACGTCGGAGGCCTTTACGCTGACCTTGAAGTCCTGGAAATTCAGGCGTTCAAGGTGTTCAACGTGGCGCAGCGCCGACTCGACCAGCGCCGCCGGGGTAGGCTCGCCGTATTTCTTTTGCAGGTCTTTTTCCAGGGAGCCGGCGTTGACGCCGATGCGGATTGGAATGCCACGATCACGCGCAGCATCCACCACAGCGCGTACACGGTCTTCGCGACCGATGTTGCCCGGGTTGATACGCAGGCAGTCCACACCCAGTTCGGCCACGCGCAGTGCGATCTTGTAGTCGAAATGAATGTCGGCAACCAGCGGCACCTTGACCAACTGCTTGATGCGGCCGAAGGCTTCGGCGGCGTCCATGTCCGGCACGGACACGCGCACGATGTCCACGCCGGCGGCTTCCAGACGATTGATCTGGGCGACGGTGGCGGCCACGTCATTGGTGTCGCTGTTGGTCATGCTCTGGACTGCGATGGGGGCATCGCCACCCACCGGCACCGAGCCGACCCAGATCTTGCGCGATACGCGACGTTTGATTGGAGATTCGCCGTGCATGACTATTGTCCCAACTTGAGGCGAGCGGTCTCGCCACTGGTGAACGGCGCCACGTCCACAGGCTGGCCGTTGTAGGCCACTTGCGCGCCACGGGCAAAGCCCAGACGCAGCGTCAAAGGAGGCTTGCCGCCCTGGTCAAGAGTATCTCCCTTACGCTTCAGACCGCTGAACAGCACTTTGCCGTTGCCATCGGTGACTTGCGTCCAGCAGTCAGCGATGAAGGTAATCTGGATATGCCCATCACCGGCGATCAACGCAGGGGTGGTGGGTGGCGACATCGCAGGCGCTGCCGGGGCGACGGGTGCGGTGGTCGTGGGTGCCTGGGCCGGAGCTGCCGGGGTATGGGCCTGGGCGGCTGGAGTAGTCGGTGTGGCAGGTACTGGCACAGTTGTCGGGGCAACCGGGACTGTTTCTGTCACTGATGGCTCGGCGCCTGGCGCTTCGGGCGCGGCCTGGCTTTCAGCGACGGCCTGGTCTTCCGGCTCATCCAACGGATGAATCTGGGTGGTGCCGTCGGCGCTTTCGACTTCGACGTGCTCCATGGCGTTGCTGGTCAGGTCCTTGGTGCGCTGGGACGTCTGGTCTTGCCACCAGACAAAACCGCCGCCGATCACGGCGATCAGCAGCAACAGGCTGACAATACGCAAAATCGTGTGGGACACCCGCACCGGCTCTTCGATACGCCCCAGACCATGGACATTGCTGCCCTGGGAATCGGTACCGGTGAACTGGTCGAATTCCTGTACCAGCACGGCCTGGTCGATGCCCAGCAACTTGGCGTAGGCACGGATATAGCCGCGGGCGAAGGTATGCCCAGGCAGCTTGTCGAACGCGCCGGCTTCCAGGTTGCCCAGGGATGTGGTGGTCAAATTGAGCTTGAGGGCCACTTCTGCCAGCGACCAACCATTGCTTTCGCGGGCCTGACGCAAGGTCTCGCCTGGGTTTACGCGATTAGCTGCTACAACTTCCGGGTGCGCCGCTTTCATTATTGCTCCGACAGGTATTGCTGATATTCCGGCGTACCGGGATAGAGTCGTTCGAGTTGCTGGCCATAACGTGCGGCCTTGTCGCGTTCTTCATGAACCGTCGCCAGGCGCACACCAAGCAATAGACTACGTGCATTTTGCCCGCTGAGCAGGCTAAAACGCTCGTAATAGTCACGTGCCGGCACATAATGCCTGTCTTCGTAAGACATCTCAGCCATTTCGAGCAATGCGCGTGGCTGGCGACTGTTCAAGTGCAGGGCTTTTTCGAGGTGCTGGCGGGCGCTGTCGCGCTGGCCGAGACGCGCTGAGGTGACCCCAAGGTTCTCGAACACCCGCGAGCGTTCAGGATAGAGGGTATCGGCACTGGCTTGCTGGAAATAAAGGGCTGCCTGGTCATAACGTTTCTGCTCGAACAGGAAGCTGCCGTAGTTGTTCAGCAGCCGCGGGTCGGCAGGACGGGAAGCCAGGGCCTTGAGGAAATACTGAGCGGCCAGTTCAGGCTCGGCCTGGGCCTGGAATACCAACGCAAGCGCAGCATTGGCGTCGGCATCGTCGCCATCCAGCTCCAAGGCCTTTTTCAACGGCACCTTGGCTTGCTCGCTCATGCCTTGGCGCAGGTAACCCAAGCCCAGTTGCACATAGGCGACTCGCGCCTCGTCACGGCCCTTACCGGTTTGCAAAGGGCTGTCATGGCCCGATGAAACACATCCGGCGGCGAGGCCGGTCACAAGCAAAAGCAGCGCAAGGCGCAAGGGCATAGAGATCCTCTCTCAGATTCGATTCACAGCAATTTGCGGCAAATCTTCGGCGGCGTTAAGTTCGCGCACGGCGATATAACGTTCGCTGCGGCGGGTGCGGTCCATCACCTGCCCTACCAATTGGCCACAGGCGGCGTCGATGTCTTCACCACGGGTGGTGCGTACGGTGACGTTGTAGCCGGCCTGGTGCAGTTGATCCTGGAAACGACGGATGGCGTTGTTGCTTGGCCGCTCGTAGCCAGAATGTGGAAACGGGTTGAACGGAATCAGGTTGATCTTGCACGGGGTGTTCTTGAGCAGTTCGATCATCTCGACCGCGTGCTCGACCTTGTCGTTGACGTCCTTGAGCATGGTGTACTCAATCGTCAGCACGCGTTTCTCACCCAGGGTCGCCATGTAGCGCTGGCAAGATTCGAGCAGCATCTTAAGCGGATACTTCTTGTTGATCGGCACCAATTGGTTACGCAATGCGTCATTGGGTGCATGCAGCGACAACGCCAGGGAGACGTCGATGTGCTTGGCCAGCTCATCGATCATCGGCACCACGCCGGAGGTCGACAGGGTCACGCGGCGCTTGGAGATGCCGTAGCCCAGGTCGTCCATCATCAGGTGCATGGCCGCAATTACGTTGTCGAAGTTCAGCAGCGGCTCACCCATGCCCATCATCACCACGTTGGTGATGGCACGGTCGACGGTCGCCGGGACGCTGCCAAAGGATTTGTTGGCAATCCACACCTGGCCGATGACTTCGGCGGCGGTGAGGTTGCTATTGAAGCCTTGCTTGCCGGTGGAGCAGAAACTGCAGTCCAGGGCACAGCCTGCCTGGGACGAAACGCACAAGGTGCCGCGTTTGCCCTGGGGAATGTACACGGTCTCGACGCAGCTGCCGGACGCCACGCGCACCACCCATTTACGGGTGCCATCGCTGGAGATGTCCTCGCTGACCACTTCGGGGCCACGCACTTCAGCAATAGCCTTGAGCTTGTCGCGCAAGGCTTTGCTGACGTTCGTCATGGCGTCGAAATCGTCGACGCCAAAGTGGTGAATCCACTTCATTACCTGACCGGCACGGAAACGCTTCTCCCCGATTGAGTCGAAGAATTTCTCCATTTCCGGCTGAGTCAGACCCAGCAGGTTGGTTTTAACAGTCGATGTAGTCATGGATTCACCCTCACTCTTTAAGCCGATGCTTAGCGAGCGGTTACTTCAGTAGCAGCGAAAAAGTACGAGATTTCGCGAGCAGCGGCGGCTTCGGAGTCCGAACCGTGAACGGCGTTGGCGTCGATGGACTCAGCGAAGTCAGCACGGATGGTGCCGGCAGCCGCTTCTTTAGGGTTGGTAGCGCCCATCAGCTCACGGTTCAGAGCGATAGCGTTTTCGCCTTCCAGAACCTGAACAACAACAGGACCGGAGATCATGAAGGCAACCAGGTCGCCGAAGAAGCCACGAGCGCTGTGCTCAGCGTAGAAGCCTTCAGCTTCGGCTTTGGACAGTTGCTTGAGTTTCGAAGCTACAACCTTCAGGCCGGCTTTTTCGAAACGAGTGGTGATCTCGCCGATGACGTTTTTTGCAACAGCGTCAGGCTTGATGATGGAGAAAGTACGTTGAACAGCCATGGTGTAACTCCAGAAACGGTAATTTACGAAAAATTAAACCCGCGAATTATACGCGGGTTCTTAGGTATTGCCTAACTGCGTAAAAAGGCGGCTCAGTCTGCTTCTTCGATCCACAGGCCTTGAATTGCCTCCAGAACCTTTTCGCCACCCCGGTCAGGAATGTCGTCAAAGTCCGGCAGCGCCATCACCAGATTGCGCAGCTTGACGAAGTTCACGGTAAGAGGATTGACCTCAGGGTGAGCTTGCGCAAGTTGTATAGCGATTTCTTGTACATCAACCCATTTCAGGCTCATGACATTTCCTTGAATCAATGCGGCGCTTCGGCCGCATGGTTGAGCGAATATTTCGGAATTTCGACGGTAATGTCTTCAGTCCCGACCTTGGCCTGACAGCTTAGGCGAGAAGTCGCTTCCAGGCCCCAGGCGCGGTCCAGAAAGTCCTCTTCCAGCTCATCCGCTTCTTCGAGAGAATTGAAACCCTCGCGAATCACGCAGTGGCAGGTGGTGCAGGCGCAGACACCGCCGCAGGCGCTTTCGATTTCGATATGGTTGTCATGGGCAACTTCGAGGATGGACTTGCCGGTCTCAGCCTCAACAACCATACCGTCCGGGCAATGCTCGGCGTGTGGCAGAAAAATGACCTGCGGCATTAATTATTCCTCGATTTCATTCAGGTTGCGCCCGGCCAGTGCGGCTTTCACCGTCTGATCCATGCGGCGGGCGGCAAAGGCATCAGTGACTTGCGACAGGCGCTTGGTCTGTTGCTCGATGGCGTAACCATCGTTGCCTTTCATCAGTTCGGCCAGCTCCTGCATTTGCAGGTCGATAACCATGCGCTCTTCGGCGTCCAGCAGGCGTTCGCCATCAGCATCCAGGGCGCCCTGCACGGCTTCGAGCAGGCGCTGGGCGTCCACTTGCTGCTCGCGCAGCACGCGGGCGACCTTGTCGTCACCGGCGTACTGGAACGAATCCTTGAGCATCTTGGCAATTTCGCCGTCGGTCAGGCCGTAGGACGGCTTGACCTGGATGCTGGCTTCAACACCGGACGCCAATTCACGCGCGGCCACGCTGAGCAGGCCGTCGGCGTCGACCTGGTAGGTCACACGAATCTTCGCAGCACCCGCCACCATCGCCGGAATACCGCGCAATTCAAAGCGCGCCAGGGAGCGGCAGTCGCTGATCAGCTCGCGCTCGCCTTGCAGCACATGAATCATCATGGCCGTCTGGCCATCTTTGTAAGTCGTGAAGTCCTGGGCGCGGGCGACGGGGATGGTGGTGTTGCGCGGGATCACCTTCTCCATCAGGCCACCCATGGTTTCCAGCCCCAGGGACAGCGGAATCACGTCAAGCAGCAGCAGTTCGCCACCGTCGCGCTTGTTGCCGGCCAGAGTATCGGCCTGGATCGCGGCACCAATCGCCACCACTTGATCCGGGTCGATTTCAGTCAGCGGTTGACGGCCAAAGGCTTCGGCCACCGCGTTGCGCACGCGCGGCACACGGGTGGAACCACCGACCATGACCACGGCACCGACGTCCTCCAGTTCGATACCGGAGTCACGCACGGCGCGGCGGCAGGCTTTCAGGCTGCGGGCGACCATCGGTTCGATCAGCGCATCGAAGGCTTCGCGAGTCAGCTGGGCCGACCAAGTACCGTAGGAAACTTCAACAGAAGCAGCATCAGTCAGCGCTTCTTTGGCGGCACAGGCAGTTTGCAGCAAGTTACGCTGCGCGCCTGGGTCCAGGTCGGCGGACAAGCCTGCGCTGGTGATGATCCAACCTGCGATCGCGTGATCGAAGTCATCGCCGCCCAGGGCGCTGTCGCCACCGGTGGCCAGCACTTCAAACACACCGCCGGTGAGGCGCAGGATCGAAATATCAAACGTACCGCCGCCCAGGTCGTAGATAGCGACCACGCCTTCAGCGTGTTGGTCCAGGCCATAAGCCACAGCCGCTGCAGTCGGTTCGTTGAGCAGACGCAGCACGTTCAGGCCGGCAAGCTTCGCCGCGTCCTTGGTGGCTTGGCGTTGAGCGTCGTCGAAATAAGCCGGGACTGTAATGACCGCGCCGACCAGTTCGCCACCCAAGGTGATTTCTGCGCGCTGGCGCAGCACCTTGAGGATATCGGCCGACACTTCCACCGGGCTTTTCGGGCCCTGGACCGTGTCGATGAACGGCATATGCGATTCGCCGCCGACAAAGCGGTACGGCAGTTGGTCACCCAGTTGCTTGACGTCGGACAGGCCACGCCCCATCAAGCGCTTGACCGACAACACGGTATTCAGCGGATCGGCAGACGCGGCCAGCTTGGCCGACTCGCCGACTTCGGTGCGATCCGCGTGATAGCGCACGGCGGATGGCAGGATCACCTGGCCATCAGCGTCGGGCAGCGGCTCGGACAGGCCGCTGCGCAAGGCAGCAACCAGGGAATTGGTGGTGCCCAGGTCAATCCCCACCGCCAGGCGACGCTGGTGCGGTTGAGGGCTTTGGCCGGGTTCGGCGATTTGCAGTAGAGCCATGGTAATCAGGTCTTATCTGTCTATCAGGCGTGCATCACGGGCAGCACTGGGTTAATCGTCGAGGCGCTCTTCTAGCTGGCGCACTTCGTAGGTGAGCTTGTCGAGGAACTGCATGCGCCGCATCAGGCGTTCCGCCTGTTCACGTTGCGCGGCATCGTTCCAGCAGGCTGCGAAGCTTTCGTTGAGCTCTTCCTGGGCCACTTTCAGACGACGCTTGAAGACCGCGACACCCGCCACATCGGCTTCGCCCTGCAAGTCTTCGAGTTCTTCGCGCCACTGCATCTGCTGCATCAGAAAGTCCGGATCGTGCACCGTGACTTCAATCGGCAACTCGCCACCGTTCATCGCGAGCAAATAGCGCGCGCGCTTCGGGGGGCTTTTGAGCGTCTGATAGGCTTCGTTGAGGCTGGCCGATTGCTCCAGGGCCAGGCGTTGCTCACGCTCGGAAGCGTCAGCGAAGCGGTCCGGATGCACCCCACGCGCCAATTCACGGTAGCGCGTGGCAAGCTGCTCGAGGTCCAGCCGAAAGCTCGGCTGCAGCTCGAATAAAGCGAAATGACAAGGAGTACCCACAGATAGCCTCAGATGTTGAAGCTTTCGCCGCAGCCACATTCACCGCGTACGTTGGGGTTGTTGAACTTGAAGCCTTCGTTCAACCCTTCCTTGACGAAATCGAGTTCGGTGCCGTCCAGGTAGGTCAGGCTCTTAGGGTCGATGATCACTTTTTCGCCGTGACTCTCGAACACCTGGTCTTCCGCAACCACCTCGTCGACAAACTCCAGCACGTAGGCAAGGCCGGAACAGCCCGTGGTGCGAACACCCAGACGAATCCCCTCACCTTTACCGCGCCCATTCAGGGAGCGGCGAATGTGCTGCGCAGCCGCTTCTGTCATGCTGATAGCCATCGTTGACTCCTTACTCGTCGCCAAATGCTTAGATCAAGCCTTTCTTCTGCTTGTAGTCGCGAACGGCCGCCTTGATGGCGTCTTCTGCGAGTACCGAGCAGTGGATTTTCACTGGCGGCAGGGCCAGTTCTTCGGCCAGCTGGGTGTTGCTGATAGTCACAGCCTCATCCAGCGTCTTGCCTTTCATCCACTCGGTAGCGAGGGAGCTGGAGGCGATAGCCGAACCGCAGCCGTAGGTCTTGAATTTGGCGTCTTCGATAACGCCAGCGTCGTTGACCTTGATCTGCAGGCGCATCACATCGCCGCACGCCGGAGCGCCGACCATGCCGGTGCCGACATCAGGGTCTTCCGCGTTCATCTTGCCGACGTTGCGCGGGTTTTCGTAGTGGTCAATGACCTTTTCGCTGTAAGCCATGGTACTGAATCCTCACTCATCAGGGCCGCTCTGGAACCCTGTAAAAACGCCTGCGTTTTCCGCCACGTTCCTACAGAGCTTGGGTGGCGGCTTCTATAGTTAGTGTGCCGCCCACTCGATCTTGGAAATATCGACACCGTCTTTGTACATGTCCCACAGCGGCGACAGAACGCGCAGCTTGTTGACGGCTTCGCAGACTTTCTGCGCGGCGTAGTCGACTTGCTCTTCGGTGGTGAAACGGCCGAACGTAAAGCGGATCGAGCTGTGTGCCAGTTCGTCGTTGCGGCCAAGGGCGCGCAGTACATACGAAGGCTCAAGGGACGCCGAGGTGCAGGCCGAACCGGACGAAACCGCCAGGTCCTTGAGTGCCATGATCAGCGACTCGCCTTCGACGTAGTTGAAGCTCAAATTCAGGTTGTGCGGTACACGGGCGGTCATGCTGCCGTTGATGTACAGCTCTTCAAGGTTCTCGACCTGCTTGTAGAAGCGGTCGCTCAGGGCCTTGATGCGCACGTTTTCGGCAGCCATGTCTTCCTTGGCCACACGGAAAGCTTCGCCCATGCCCACGATCTGGTGGGTCGCCAGGGTGCCGGAACGCATGCCGCGCTCGTGACCGCCGCCGTGCATGGTGGCTTCGATGCGCACGCGTGGCTTGCGGCTCACGTACAGCGCGCCGATGCCTTTAGGGCCGTAGGTCTTGTGGGCAGAGAACGACATCAGGTCGACTTTCAGCTTGGACAGGTCGATGTCGACCTTGCCGGTGGACTGAGCGGCGTCGACGTGCAGCAGGATACCCTTGGAACGGGTCAGCTCGCCGATGGCCGCGATGTCGTTGATGGTGCCGATTTCGTTGTTCACGTGGATCACGGAAACCAGGATGGTGTCTTCACGCAGCGCGGCTTCGATCATGGCCGGGGTGACGATACCGTCGGTGGTCGGCTCGAGGTAGGTCACCTCGAAACCTTCACGTTCCAGTTGGCGCATGGTGTCGAGGACAGCCTTGTGCTCAATCTTGGTGGTGATCAGGTGTTTGCCTTTGGTCGCGTAGAAATGCGCCGCGCCCTTGATAGCCAGGTTGTCGGACTCGGTGGCACCGGAGGTCCAGACGATTTCACGCGGGTCTGCGCCCACCAGGTCTGCGACCTGGCGACGAGCATTCTCGACCGCTTCCTCGGCTTTCCAGCCGAATACGTGGGAACGGGAGGCCGGGTTGCCGAAGTTTCCGTCAACCAGCAGGCATTCGCTCATTTTTTGCGCGACACGCGGATCAACCGGGGTGGTCGCTGAGTAATCAAGGTAAATCGGCAATTTCATGGACATTCTCCTAAATCAGGCTGGCTGCGCCGTTAGCTCTGCGGCTGTCACTCGACGGCGGACGCTTCAATCTTGTCCAGACGCGGCGCCTTGGTGTTGCAACGGCGCTGGTCCTGACGCTGGGCTACTTCTTGCACCTCACGGCGAGTCACAAGATCAGCCAAGCTGATACCACTCAAAAACTCATGGATCTGCAGGCTCAAGTCACACCACAAGTGGTGGGTCAAGCAGGTGTCGCCGGCGTGGCAATCACCCAGGCCCTGGCATTTGGTCGCATCGACGGATTCGTTGACCGCGTCGATCACCTGGGCTACCTGGATGCCCTGCATGTCGCGGGACAGTTGATAGCCGCCACCCGGCCCACGCACGCTGGAAACCAGGTTGCTGCGGCGCAATTTGGCGAACAGCTGCTCAAGGTAGGACAGGGAAATGCCTTGGCGCTCGGAGATATCGGCCAGGGACACCGGCCCAGTTTGCGCGTGCAAAGCCAGGTCTAGCATGGCGGTTACCGCGTATCGGCCTTTTGTAGTCAGTCTCATGGACAAGTACCAAGGTGTTTCAGAATGGGGGCAAGTATGCGATTCCCGAGTATTTAAGTCAACTATAAGACCTAGCACTTTAGTCAGGATTACCCGTAAAAAGGGCGCGCGAATCATAGCAGGGCGGGGTGGGGACGAACAGCGGCAGCGGGGCGATGGCTCGACATCAAGACCAATGGAGATCAAATGTGGGAGGGGGACTTGCCCCCGATAGCGGTGGATCAGCCAATATATTCGGTGACTGACAGATGGCCATCGGGGGCAAGCCCCCTCCCGCATGGGCCTAGCAGCAAATGTGAGATCTCAACCAGCCTTGGTGGCGGTTTCGTGCTTGATCTCGGCGAAGTCTTCCTCGCGCAGCTCAGGCAGATCTTTCGCACAGTAGCTGCTGCCCAGCTCCTTCAGCGCGCCGCACATGCCGTCCAGCTTGCCGTCCACCGCCTGCAGGTGGTCAAGCAATTGGCCAATGGCGCGCGCCACTGGGTCGGGCATGTCTTCGCTGACACCGTAGGCATCGAAACCGATCTTCTCGGCCATGGCCTTGCGCTTGGCTTCTTGCTCATCGCCCACTTCCGGCTTGACGATGATGCGGCCGGGGATACCCACCACGGTGGCGCCAGGCGGCACAGCCTTGGTCACCACGGCATTCGAGCCGACTTTCGCGCCCGCCCCCACAGTGAACGGACCCAGCACCTTGGCGCCCGCCCCGACTACCACGCCGTTTTCCAGCGTCGGGTGACGCTTGCCTTTGTTCCAACTGGTGCCACCCAGGGTCACGCCCTGATAGAGGGTCACGTCATCGCCAATCTCTGCGGTTTCGCCGATCACGATGCCCATGCCATGGTCGATAAAGAAGCGGCGACCCACCTTGGCGCCTGGGTGAATCTCGATCCCGGTCAACCAGCGACCGAAGTTCGACACCAGCCGCGCCAGCCATTTCCAGCCCATGCCCCACAAGGCGCCGGAGAGGCGATGAATCCAGATCGCGTGCATGCCCGGGTAGCAGGTCAGCACTTCAAAGGCGTTGCGTGCTGCAGGGTCACGGTGGAAAACACTTTGGATATCTTCTCGCAAACGCTCGAACATTTTTAATCCTTCCGCTTAAGAAGCTCGCCACGGGCCGCTTTCTGGGTTTCCGTGAGGATGCCACGCAATATATTCATTTCCGCTCGGCTGACCGAGCTGCGCCCGTACAGGCGGCGCAGGCGTGCCATCAAGTGCCGTGGTTTTTCCGGATCGAGGAATTCGATGGCCACCAGGGTTTGCTCCAGGTGCTCATAGAACCGCTCCAGCTCGTCCATCGTGGCCAGCTCGCCACTTTTGGTCGATGCCACTTCATCCTTCTCAACCTTGCTCGGCTGGCCTTGGGCGGCCAGCCAGGCCATGCGCACTTCGTAACTCAACACCTGCACCGCTGCCCCGAGGTTCAACGAGCTGAACTCAGGGTCTGATGGAATGTGCACGTGGTAATGACATCGCTGCAGCTCGTCATTGGTCAGGCCGGAATCTTCACGACCAAACACCAAGGCGATTTCAGCGCCGCCAGCAGCCTCTTCGACCACTTTGGTGCCGCACTCGCGCGGGTCAAGCAGCGGCCAGGGAATACGTCGGTCGCGGGCGCTGGTGCCGAGCACCAGGTTGCAGCCGACCAGCGCGTCTTCCAGCGTGGCGACGACCTGGGCTTTTTCCAGGATGTCATTGGCGCCGGACGCACGGGCGTCGGCCTCGTGGTGCGGGAACACGCGCGGTTCGACCAGCACCAGGCGCGTCAGCCCCATGTTTTTCATGGCTCGCGCCACCCCGCCGATGTTGCCGGGATGACTGGTATTGACCAAGACGACACGAATGTTTTGCAGCAAGGGAGGCGCTCTCGGACACGGGAAAGGGGAGCAAATCTTACAGAACAGCCTAAGGTTATGCCATGAAAGCTAACGTCGTCCTTCACCTGAAGAAAGTTTCTGCTAGAATGCCCGGCTTTCTTTAACAACCTTAGGTGACACATCCATGCAGCCCATGCTGAATATCGCGCTGCGCGCCGCCCGCAGCGCCAGTGAATTGATCTTCCGCTCCATCGAGCGCCTGGATACCATCAAGGTCGACGAAAAAGACGCCAAGGATTATGTATCCGAGGTGGATCGCGCCGCCGAACAGAAAATCATCGACGCCCTGCGCAAGGCCTACCCTACCCACGGCATCCTTGGTGAAGAAACCGGCTTGCACAAAGGCAGCGGCGAAGGCGAAGACTACCTGTGGATCATCGACCCACTGGATGGCACCACCAACTTCCTGCGCGGCATCCCACACTTTGCAGTAAGCATCGCCTGCAAATACCGTGGCCGCCTGGAACACGCCGTCGTACTCGACCCGGTTCGCCAGGAAGAATTCACCGCCAGCCGCGGCCGTGGCGCCCAGCTGAACGGTCGTCGTCTGCGCGTCAGCGGTCGCACCAGCCTGGACGGCGCCCTGCTCGGCACTGGCTTCCCGTTCCGTGACGACCAGATGGACAACCTGGAAAACTACCTGGGCATGTTCCGCGCCTTGGTTGGCCAGACCGCCGGCATCCGTCGCGCCGGCGCTGCCAGCCTGGACCTGGCTTACGTGGCAGCCGGTCGTTTTGATGCGTTCTGGGAGTCGGGCTTGTCCGAGTGGGACATGGCTGCAGGCGCCCTGCTGATCCAGGAAGCCGGCGGCTTGGTGAGCGACTTCACCGGCGGTCACGACTTCCTTGAGAAAGGCCACGTTGTAGCCGGCAACACCAAATGCTTCAAGGCAGTACTGACGGCGATCCAGCCGCACCTGCCAGCCTCGCTCAAGCGCTAAGCGAGCGGGCACAAAAAAGCACCCCCGGGGGGTGCTTTTTTTATGCCTGAAATTTGGTGCGAACTGAAATCAAATGTGGGAGGGGGCAAGCCCTCTCCCACATTTTGAAAGATGCCAGGCTCTGGATTACTGCTGGTTCTGGCCCAGTACCAAGCGCCCTTCCTTGTCCACCGGAATCTGGCCGCCTGGGTCACGGTCCATACGCACCGAACCTTCCTTGCCATCCAGGGTGTAACGCACGTCATAGCCGACAACCTTGTCGCTGATGTCGTTGACGGTATTACAGCGAGTTTGGGTAGTGGTGTAGGTATCGCGGTTCTGCATGCCTTCCTGAACCTTGTTACCGGCATAACCGCCACCGACCGCGCCGGCTACAGTAGCCAGCTTCTTGCCATTACCGCCACCGACCTGGTTGCCCAACAGGCCACCGGCCAGCGCACCGACCACCGTACCGACGATCTGGTGTTGATCCTGCACCGGCTTCTGCCGGGTCACTGCGACGTCCTTGCAGACTTCGCGCGGGGTTTTAATCTGGGTTTTCACCGGCTGCACCGCCAGCACTTGCGCATACTCAGGGCCGCTTTTTACCAGGCTGTAGGTGGCAACAGCACCCCCGGCAGTCACACCGACAGCACCCAATACCGCACCAACCAGTAACGACTTGTTCACGTTGAACCTCCTGACCATCACAAACGGACCGAAACGTCCGCGCTATACCCAGCCTTGGAGCAAAAAAAAAGGCACGAGTTCAATCTCGTGCCTTCTTTGTAACAGCGTATCAACAAGCGCCCATCAAGGACGGTCGTCGACCTCCTTGCCGGTAGCAGCAGGAGGGATCAAGTCTTCGCTGTTGAGGTTCAGCCAGATCAGCACCACGTTGGCGATGTAGATCGACGAGTAGGTACCCGCCAGAACGCCGATGAACAGCGCCAGGGAGAAGCCCCACAGGTTGTCGCCGCCGAAGATCATCAGTGCCGCGATCGCCAGCAAGGTGGAGATCGACGTCGCCATGGTCCGCAGCAGGGTCTGGGTGGTGGAGATGTTGATGTTCTCGATCAGCGTGGCCTTGCGCAGTACGCGGAAGTTCTCACGAACCCGGTCGAATACCACGATGGTGTCGTTGAGCGAGTAACCAATGATCGCCAGTACCGCCGCCAATACCGTCAGGTCGAAGGTGATCTGGAAGTACGCCAGGATACCCACGGTCACGATCACGTCGTGGATCAGCGACACAATGGCGCCGACACCGAACTTCCACTGAAAGCGGAACGCCAGGTAGATCATGATGCCGACCAACGCCATCAGCATGCCGAGGCCGCCCTGGTCGCGCAGCTCTTCACCGACCTGCGGGCCCACGAACTCGACGCGCTTGACCGACGCCGGGTTGTCGCCGCCAACCTTCTGCAAGGCCTCGGCTACCTGATGACCCAGTTGCGGGTCTTCGCCGGGCATACGCACCAGCAGGTCGGTGGTGGCACCGAAGTTCTGCACGATGGCTTCGTGATAGCCGGCCTTGACCAGCTCGTTGCGCACCAGGGTAACGTCGGCCGGCTTCTCGTAGGTCAGCTCGATGAGCGTACCGCCGGTGAAGTCCAGACCGTAGTTCAGGCCCTTATGGAACCAGCTGAACAACGCCAGAACGGTAAGGAGCACAGTGACGCCGAACGCAATGTTGCGAACGCCCATGAAGTTGATTGTACGTAACATGGCAGCCCCTTAAATCCACAACTTCTTGAAGTCACGCCCGCCAAAGATCAGGTTGACCATTGCGCGGGTCACCATGATGGCCGTGAACATCGAGGTAAAGATACCGAGGGACATGGTTACCGCAAAACCCTTGACCGGGCCGGTGCCCATGGCAAAGAGAATCCCGCCGACCAGCAAGGTGGTCAGGTTGGAGTCGAGAATTGCAGTAAATGCCCGGCCGAAGCCTTCGTTGATTGCACGTTGCACGGTCATGCCCGCTGCGATCTCTTCACGAATCCGCGAGAAGATCAGTACGTTGGCGTCTACCGCCATACCCATGGTCAGTACGATACCGGCGATACCCGGCAGGGTCAGCGTAGCGCCCAGCAGCGACATCAGCGCCAGCAGCATCACCATGTTGCCCGCCAGGGCCACGGTGGCGATGACGCCGAAGAAGCGGTAGATAGCGATGATGAACAGCGATACGAACAGCATGCCCCACAGGGACGCATCGATACCCTTGGTGATGTTGTCGGCACCCAGGCTCGGGCCGATGGTGCGTTCTTCAGCGAAGTACATCGGCGCAGCCAGGCCACCGGCACGCAGCAACAGGGCCAGTTCCGAGGATTCGCCCTGGCCGTTCAGGCCAGTGATGCGGAACTGAGCACCCAGCGGCGACTGGATGGTCGCCAGGCTGATGATCTTCTTCTCTTCCTTGAAGGTCTGCACCGGCACGTCTTTCTCGACGCCGTTGACCATTTGCTTGGTGTAGGTGGTGATCGGTCGTTGCTCGATGAAGATCACCGCCATGCTGCGACCGACGTTGCTGCGCGTGGCGCGGCTCATCAGTTCGCCGCCATGGCCATCCAGGCGGATGTTCACTTCAGGCGTGCCGTGCTCGCCGAAACCGGCCTTGGCGTCGGTTACCTGGTCGCCGGTGATGATCAAGCCACGCTCGATCAACGCTGAAGGACGGTTACCTTCACGGAACTCGAACTCTTCGGACGTCGCGCGGGTAGCACCTGGCTCAGCCGCCAAGCGGAATTCCAGGTTGGCGGTTTTACCCAGGATACGCTTGGCTTCAGCGGTGTCCTGTACGCCCGGCAGCTCAACCACGATGCGGTTGGCACCCTGGCGCTGAACGATCGGCTCGGCCACACCCAGCTCGTTGACGCGGTTACGTACCGTGGTCAAGTTCTGCTTGATGGAGTACTCGCGGATTTCCGCGATCTTGGCCGGGCTCATCGCCAGACGCAGCACAGCCTGACCATTCAGGTCGGCCGGTACGATGTCGAAATCGTTGAAATTCTTGCGGATCAGCGCACGGGCCTGCTCGCGGGAAGCTTCGTCAGAGAAGCCCAGCTGGATGGCACCGTTGAGCTGCGGCAGGCTGCGATAACGCAACTTCTCTTTGCGCAGCAGGCTCTTCACGTCGCCTTCGTAGACTTTCAGACGGGCGTCGAGGGCCTTGTCCATGTCCACTTCCAGCAGGAAGTGCACACCACCGGACAAGTCCAGGCCCAGCTTCATCGGGTGCGCACCAATGCTGCGCAACCATTTCGGCGTGGTCTGTGCCAGGTTCAGCGCGACAACGTAGTCGTCGCCCATGGCCTTGCGCACAACGTCTTTGGCCGGCAATTGGTCTTCTTGCTTGGTCAGGCGCAACAAGCCGCCCTTCGCATCAGCCGCCAATGTTGCCGCTTTAACCTGGATGCCCGCGTCGGTCAGCGCTTTGCTGGCGCGTTCCAGGTCAGCCTGATTGACTTGCAGCGAAGTGCTGGCGCCAGTGATCTGGATCGCAGGGTCATCAGGATAAAGATTGGGAGCGGAATAAATAAAACCGATCGCCAGCACCGCCAGGATCAGTACGTATTTCCACAGAGGGTATTTGTTCAGCATCACGCCGCCCGCTTATAACGCGGGGCGCCTTGCGCGCCCCGTCGATTGGTAAAGGTTGTTACTTAGATCGCTTTCAGCGTGCCTTTAGGCAGCGTGGCGGCGATGGCGCCCTTCTGGAACTTCATTTCAACGGTGTCGGACACTTCCAGAACCACGAAAGCATCGGCAACTTTGGTGATCTTGCCGGCGATACCACCGGTAGTTACAACTTCGTCACCTTTTTGCAGGCTGCCCAGCAGGTTCTTCTGCTCTTTGGCGCGCTTGGCCTGTGGACGCCAGATCATCAGGTAGAAGATAACCAGGAAGCCGACCAGGAAAATCCACTCAAAACCACCGCCCATAGGGCCGGCAGCAGCAGGCGCAGCGGCGTCAGCCATGGCGTTAGAGATAAAAAAGCTCATTTAGCACTCCAGTTGCAAATAGTGAATCTTAGGGTCGGGAAACTCAGTCCAAGGGCGGCACAGGGAGGCCACGCTTGGCATAGAAGGCATCGACAAAGGCGGCCAATGTACCCTGTTGAATAGCCTCGCGCAAACCAGCCATCAGGACTTGGTAGTGACGCAAATTGTGGATGGTATTCAACATGCTACCCAGCATTTCCCCGCACTTGTCCAGATGGTGCAGATAAGCACGCGAGAAGTTCTGGCAGGTGTAGCAGTCACAGGTGGGATCCAGCGGCGAATCATCATGGCGATGGAACGCGTTACGGATCTTCAGCACGCCTGTATCAATGAACAGATGCCCATTGCGGGCATTACGGGTTGGCATCACGCAATCGAACATGTCCACACCGCGGCGCAC
The DNA here is from genome assembly GCF_049590575.1 of Pseudomonas sp. Classification (GTDB taxonomy): domain Bacteria; phylum Pseudomonadota; class Gammaproteobacteria; order Pseudomonadales; family Pseudomonadaceae; genus Aquipseudomonas. Next base: position 40,809 of record NZ_JBAWDE010000105.1, on the reverse strand, counting down.
ACCCTCTACGAGATCTTCCGGTTTGCCAACGCCCATAAGGTAACGAGGTTTTTCAGCGGGCATCAGGCCCGGCAGGTAATCCAGCACCTTGATCATCTCGTGCTTGGGCTCACCCACCGACAAACCGCCGATGGCCAGGCCATCAAAGCCAATCTTGTCGAGGCCTTCCAGCGAGCGCTTGCGCAGGCTTTCATGCATGCCGCCCTGGACGATCCCGAACAGCGCCGCCGTGTTGTCGCCATGCGCATTCTTCGAGCGCTGGGCCCAACGCAGCGACAGCTCCATGGAAATCCGCGCCACATCTTCATCCGCCGGGTACGGCGTGCACTCGTCGAAGATCATCACGATGTCCGAGCCCAGGTCGCGCTGCACCTGCATCGACTCTTCCGGGCCCATGAACACCTTGGAACCGTCGACCGGCGAGGCGAAGGTCACGCCCTCCTCCTTGATCTTGCGCATGGCGCCCAGGCTGAACACCTGGAAACCACCGGAGTCGGTGAGGATCGGGCCTTGCCACTTCATGAAATCATGCAGGTCGCCATGCTTTTTAATCACTTCCGTGCCCGGGCGCAGCCACAGGTGGAAGGTGTTGCCGAGGATGATCTCGGCGCCGGTGGCGACGATGTCGCGCGGCAGCATGCCCTTGACGGTGCCGTAGGTGCCCACGGGCATGAACGCCGGGGTCTCGACGGTGCCGCGCGGGAAGGTCAAACGGCCGCGGCGAGCTTTACCATCCGTGGCCAGCAATTCAAACGACATACGACTCATGATTGTTCCTCTGGGCCCGCTTCTTTAGGGGCAGTCGGCGCCGGATTACGGGTGATAAACATCGCATCACCGTAGCTGAAAAAACGGTACCCATTGTCGATGGCGGCCTGGTAGGCGGCCATGGTTTCCGGATAACCGGCAAATGCCGACACCAGCATCAACAGCGTGGATTCCGGCAAATGGAAGTTGGTGACCAGGCAATCGACCACATGGAACGGCCGGCCTGGGTAAATAAAGATGTCGGTGTCGCCACTGAACGGCTTGAGCACGCCATCGCGCGCCGCGCTTTCCAGCGAGCGCACGCTGGTGGTGCCCACCGCCACCACCCGCCCGCCGCGCGCCCTGCACGCGGCCACAGCATCCACGACGTCCTGGCTGACTTCCAGCCACTCGCTGTGCATATGATGGTCTTCGATGTTATCCACACGCACCGGCTGAAACGTGCCGGCCCCCACGTGCAGGGTCACATAAGCGGTCTCGACACCCTTGGCGGCAATCGCATCCAGCAGCGGCTGGTCGAAATGCAACCCGGCAGTCGGCGCAGCCACGGCACCCAGGCGCTGGGAGTACACCGTCTGATAGCGCTCGCGGTCCGAGTCTTCGTCGGGGCGGTCTATATAAGGAGGCAACGGCATATGGCCGACACGCTCCAGCAGCGGCAACACTTCCTCGGCAAACTTGAGCTCGAACAACGCGTCATGGCGCGCCACCATCTCGGCTTCGCCACCGCCATCGATCAAGATCGAAGAGCCCGGTTTCGGCGACTTGCTGGAGCGCACATGGGCCAGCACGCGATGGCTGTCCAGCACCCGCTCCACCAGAATTTCCAGCTTGCCGCCGGAAGCTTTCTGACCAAAAAGCCGCGCCGGAATCACCCGGGTATTGTTGAACACCATCAGATCGCCTGGGCGCAAATGCTCAAGCAAATCAGTGAATTGACGGTGTGCGAGGGCACCGCTCACCCCGTCCAGGGTCAGCAGTCGACTGGCGCGACGCTCGGCCAAAGGGTGGCGAGCGATCAGCGAATCAGGAAGCTCAAAAGTAAAGTCAGCAACGCGCATGATGGGGTTCGTCTAGCAGGGCCGGGAAGTCTAGCGGAAATAGTCAAAATTGACCATGAAACGTGATTGACCAACGGTAATCTCATCTCTATACTTCGCCGCCATTGAGCCCTGATGGCGGAATTGGTAGACGCGGCGGATTCAAAATCCGTTTTCGAAAGGAGTGGGAGTTCGAGTCTCCCTCGGGGCACCATCTTAAAAAAAGACCTTGAAATTCAAGGTCTTTTTTTTCGCCTGTAGAAAAGTGGCTGGCCAGCTGATTATTGCTCACCGCCCACTTCACCCTGAAACACTGTCCACTGTGGGAGCGGGCTTGCTCGCGAAGACGCCAGCCCAACCACCCTCAAACCACCCGCCTACACACCCACCGTATCCCCCTCCTCCACCACCCCATTCGGCAACATCCCATTCGCCAAATCATCCACCACCGCCTTCGCCATCTCCCCCGAATAATGCGCCGCCCAGGCGTAGCGATCTGCGCCCTTTTTCATGGCAGCGTCCAATGCGAGCATTTTTGAACAGTGGAGAAGTTCGGAGGCGTGTTCCAGGGCATCCCGGATGGGCACGCCGGAATTGACGCGGAATAGGTGGTGGAGGTTGGGGTGCTTGCCGCAGGGGGAGAAGGTGATGACGCCGAGGGTTTTGTTGAGGGGTGGGTTGATCATTGGGCACCTCCCAGGTGGGTGGAGGTGTGGGTTGAGGAGTTGCGAGGGCACGACCTATCAGAAACGCTCATTGCTTAGCTCCTACTGTAGAGAGCTGCCACGTTCGTTTCTCATGCGAATGGGTGGCAGCTATGCGCGGGTTGAGAAACCGGGACAATAGGAACCCGGCAGACCCGAAGGCCTCCCACGCATAGCCGCCATTGCACAGACATGCGAGCACAAAAAAGCGCCAACAGTCTAATGGATGGTGGCGCCTATGCGCCTATTGTTTCTCGGATTCTCAAGTCCGGTCGCTGGGTTGGAAGCGACGGGGGGAAGGTAGCGCAGGAGTGGTTTAGGATGAAAGTTAGTATCTGTGGCGAGAGATTTCTGGTGGAAAGCCGGGAGCGTTGCGAGCGTTTGGTGGACGAAAATCGTGGTCTGACGCGATTACATAAAGGACGGAATGTGTAATGCGTTGCGTGGACCTAAGGTGCCTCGCTTTGCCCCTTCAATTCGAGACTTAGTCGTGCCGACTTGGCAGCGGTGCCCGTAACATTTCCTTGGAGGAACTGCTCTCATCCTACCCCGAATCAGCCCGCCCGCGCGGGCTGTTTACTCTACCCGGCAGCTCCCTTCACCTGGCACAAATGCAGAGCGTCGTGAGTAGCGGCTTTGCGTGGAAGTACCACACGCACCTTACTTCTCGGGCATCATTTCTCCCGGATGACCCACATCTTCGGCGGTCCAGGACGGCACGGTCACAGTAGCTAAGTCTCCTCCAGCCGTTAAATCCGCGACTAAACAATCAAGCCAAGCAGGCTCTAAGCCCAATGGGTTCGACAATGACGATGGCTGCTGATGACGGTCGTTTTGCCACGCAATGAAACGCTCACGGACGGCATAGTCGTCAGAGAAAAATTTTGTGAAATCCTGAAGCTCCTGCCTTTCTTGTCTCGAACTATCCCTCCGCCCAATAAGTTGTTTGAGGGAAGAGTAAAAATCCTTCGATTTTTTGGTCCGGTGGCTTACATACTCCATTAGCTCACCAAGTCGACCACGAAACTTTAAATCTACTTTCTCGCTCAAAAGCCGTGCTAATTCGTGGCTATTTTTTTCCGGTCAAGTATTTCAACAACGGGAAGGTAAGCCACCATCGACATTGGTTCGGCCAACAATTGTGGACGTGGTTTTCCGCTTACGACATGAATAGGGTCTAGATCCACAACAACTAATGCTTGGTCTGCCTTCGAAAGCGCGTCGGAAGCACGCCCCAAATAGATGCCTTTATGCCACCCATGATAAGGGGTCAAAGCACTTACTACCCCCGTATGCCTTGTCGCTTGCGACACAGCATCAATGCCAATGAAACAGCTCCCTCCCACAAAAGTGTAAATAAATCCGTCCCCTTTAATCCCTCTTTAATCCCTCTTCGCCAAATCCTCCCATTTCAAACAAGGATTGATACTTCATCGGCTTCTTACCTATGGCGGCCGAACGCGGACTTATGACCACTTTCGGCCGATTCTATTGAATCGTCAGTTTGCCAAAAACGCTCAAATACTGATGGGTAAACGCACCTTTTTTGCGTGCTGCTACGTGAAATCCGAGCCGTGAACTTTATGACCAAAACACAGTTTTAAACTTCAGGCGCGAACTTTTCTGCCGTGGAATTCGAAGTAGACCTTTTCAACATAATCGGCCAATAGCGGGCGTTAACAAATAACCGCTTCGGCTAGAGACCACTAATCATAACAGCCCTAAAACCTATCCCAGATATTCATGGGCTTGATCCGGACGTTCAGCGTTCATAGCAATAACTGACGACCTCATTGAAGCCCACGTTTTCGGCTATCAACCTCGCTGCCAGTTCGTTGAAATGCGCGATACTTTGTAGCTCATTTGTCCCCGATATTTCAATATTAAAATCCGCCCTATAACTTTTTCCAATTCTGGAGAACTCACGGCTGAGTTGTTTCAAAATGTCGTCTCTTAACAAAATTTGGTTCCGCCGGAACCGTATTAGTCGATGACAATCGAAGAAATCCGACCGTTTTGTAGAGTCAAACTTCCTACAATTCCAACCAGTAATTCGAGTGGCTCGATATAATGCGCGATCTTGTATATCGCTCCACACACGAAAATCGAAATGATTGATCGGGCTTGGATCCTCGTAAGTGGCTTGGCGACGGAAGTCGGCAGCCTTAAATTGAAATTTGTCAATTACTCCCAACGTTCTGTTCTGTGCAGCTAACACACGTTTCAATAATGTTGGCATGTCAAAGCGCATTACTTTGGTTTCATCTAATATGCGTAACTCTCGTGGAAACTCCTCGCTATCTCGATCCCAGTGCCTCTCACTCCGTTTGGGAACCCATTGGAAATGCTTACCAAAGAGTCGCATGATGCCGACTGAACTCAAAGAAACTATGTGAATTTCTTTCTGATCATTATCTTCGTGAAGAAAGTAATACGCTTTTCCATGCCAAATTAGGGTTTGTGCTATTTCGCTCACTAATTCGCGTACTGTTTCGTCTACCGAACGTGGAGCGTGTCTGGTATTAACGCTGCCAAGGAGCTTTTGCGCGACACTATCGTCGTTCGTCACGATCTCGAATAGCTTGACGCCTCGACGATTCTTCGAGCGAAACAACCTAGCAAAATCCTCATCAAACATTCGGCGATGAAAGCCTACATTCTGCCGTATTCGATTAAAAAAAATATTGTCTATTAATCCAAGCTGCTTATCAGGAATATATTGCCAATATGAAGGCTCAGCCTTAAAAACCCTCATGTTGCACCTCGTCATCTTCGCGCAGTTGTTGTGCTAGGGAAGTTATCCAATGGCTTACTTTGAAGTCAATTGGCTCAAGCTGGGGAAGAACGTGTTTTGCAAAAAAAAGATGAGATGCATCACAGTTTGACTGTAAGAAATCCCTCACTATTTTGTTTGGATGCGGCTTCCCTCGCGTCATACTCATCTGGTCTCCAAAACCGTCGTTTCTCGCACGATGTTCGAACGACGTTTTCCAGTTTATGCGGATTAAGTCACGCGGCGAGGCACTTGCGCTAAAGCTGAACGGGTCTGAAAGAAGCAACATTCTTTTTAGGTATTGTTGCTTGTCGGCAGCTCGAGAGATCCAAGTTTCAAATTTGGCGAGTGCGTCTTTCGATAAGCTCTCATTATTGAAATATGCATCGTAAAGGATGGCGTACCCTAATACCGAGGCCAAATCAATGATTACAGTTGAAAATAGATGAAGCCGGTACTCGTCGCTTACTTTCATTGAAGAATCTCTAAATTTCGTATCCGCCACAAGTAACGTAAGAGACATAAACATTGGGAGAACCTTTTCCAACTTACTTTCATTGTTTTGCTCAAGCGCAATTATACATGCTTCGCCCAGTTCAAAATAAATCTGCCCAAAATGATCTGGCATTTCATCGTTATCTTTTGATGTAAAAATGTTTCCGACCATAGCTTCATTGCCGAGCCAGGCAAGGGCCTCATCTCGTGAAGAGGCAAGCTGCTCTGCCATCTCGGCAGTATTTATCTCAGGCAGCTTGTATTGCTCTTCAGTATAGTGCCCATAATCATAATATAGACCCATAAGTTGTGTAAGATCGTCAAACCAACGTGGTAGTTTCGAATGACTATGCAAGCTTGCTAGAACAACCTGAGTTGCAGCCTCGAACAATTTCAACTTTGTCATCGACCCCACAAAACCTGGAATCAAATTTTGATAAAAATTGCATATAGCAGGCAGAACTTCTGCGTAATGCTTTAATAACTTTTGAATGGCCAACTGCTGGACATATTTGGGCTTAGATAGTCGATGACCTTCAATCTCACGCTCAAATTCGATGCGTTCGATGATAAAGCCAAGCTCCACTTGCATAAAAGCTGGCAGACGACGCAACGACCTCTCGCTCCATACGTCCGCCTCAAAAAACTGTTTCAACTCTTTCTCAAAGGTCACCATTCGGCGTAGTGTTTCTAAACAAAGACTGCTCCCCAACGCAGCCCACGTATCTGCTATAACAACTCTTTTTTTCACTGATTCATCATCCATTGTTACGTCCGATGAGGACAGAGTAGATTCAATGATCTCCTTAAATTTTATTATCTCCTGCATGCCTATATCGAAGTGAAAACGATGCGCATAACCCGATATACGGTTCGAAAAGCGAGCGAGAAGTTTCAAGGCGAGATCGAAGTCACCGGCCCGAAACGCGAACTCCAGGTGGCCTGCTAATCTGTCCACGATTTCGTTTTCTAGCCATTGATGATCGGTTTTTTCCTCAATTAGAACTTGTTGGTTGCTCGATCGAAGAGCCATAGACGTCGTGCTATCCCCAGCTAAAAACCATTGTTTGTGTTTTATTCGTCTCGGAAACCAGTAGCTATTTGGGTTGATTGTGTGTTTTTGCTGAAGGTAATACAGCAGTAACGCCGCATAGCATTCGCTTAGTGCGGGCAGAGTGTCTTCTAAACTCTCCTTTCCTACTTTGACACGAACATCAATATAAGAAAGTTGCTCAAGCGCCTTCTGCGCCGCCCGCGAGTGATGATTGGCTAGAGATATCGAAGTCCGAGGACTTGCTGCACCTTGAATGTGGCGAACAATGTTCGGGAGTATTTCGCTACGAGCCAAAACATTGAGATCAAAAAAATTAAATAACCTCTGACCCAAGGGAAACAGTGCCAAAGCACTGAGTAAAGTCAAGCCGGTACCTACTATATAAATGAATAGGCCAGGTTCGTATCCAAATAAAGGAAATGTGGTAGCTATCAGGCAGAAAATCGTTGACAGTACTAAAATTCGAGAATAGAGACTGCCCACTTGTTCGTTAGTGAGCATTTGTATGATGTCTCGGCGAAGCCTGGTGTAACCGGCACTCAATATGATTCCAGTTGTCGCGAAATAGATCGAGAATATTGCAGTAAGCATTTGGGCATACAGCCTAAGCTGCTCGATTATAAAAATCTTATTCTTATCACTTAACGGCGGCAGCCAAAGCTGACTATCTCTAAATTGGACCTCAACATAATTCAACAGCGCCAAAATTGAAACTACCCAAAAAAGGCTTTTGACTCCAATCCACGCAATGGAACCTGAAACTCGTGCATTTTCTATTGACCCGGTGACTGAAACATTCATCTTGTACGAGCTTCGATCAAAGAAAAAAACAATTTTTCCTAGCCATGCTCGTGCTTTCCAAAACCAAGACTTGGAACTTACCAAAACCTTAAGTCGTTCAATCACATTTTTTACTCTCTATGCCTACTGCTCATATACGGTTAGCTTCAATTAGATTTGTGAGACCTTAAGTCTACACATGTACATATTGTGCGAAAATTTAGAACATTTTGGGAATTTTCTTAAAATGCTCAAACGAAGCCACGCTACATAACTGTACGCTTAAAGCTTGCACCAATGCTATATTGCCCCTCACAGCGAACGTCCGCCTCTGGCCTTCTCTGCCAGTCGCGTTACACAGAAAACTACCCAATATAGATAGTCCGTGTCGAATGCAACAAACCGTCAGGATGAGTTACTCCCCGGATTGCAAGCGTTCAATAGCTTCGAGAAGCTGGCAGTCGAAGTGCTCGGTTTCATCTCGTCCCGGTCTTTCATGCGGCGCTCCGCCTTGATGAGCATGTATTTGGTCGCGGTGTTCTGATTCAAAAAAGTAACGTTGGTCGATTGAACAACGGCATCGATGGCGGAGCCGTTGAACGTCAGGGACCTGAACCCTGGGTCGAGAGCTTACCGCTATGATAATTAACTCTAGACCATAGCGGCATTTGTAACGGAAGCCGCTAGCGAACATTCACGCTACGCCTGCTAGCAGAATTCGCGCTATGGGCTACCCTTCGTGCCAGCATATTGGAATCACGACCTGAAACGCAGGTTGATTTCGAGCCAATAACGATGGGCTGCGGTGTTTTCAAAAGCTGATGGCACGGTACAGCAGTTGCTTAATAGTCTTTTGGGCGAGCAGCTACAAACGGAAGGGTTAAGACATGTCTAGATGTACAGCACCGGTACATGGTCATCGTTCGGCAAGCGCAAGAGCAGCATGTCCCGCATGTGGCAACGGATATAGCGGGTACGGATCGCGATCGTATTCATCCTACACACCATCCTATTCGTCCCCGCCTCATGGCGGCGGTGGTCGCAGTGGCGGCGGTTCATCCAGCAGTGTAAAGCCGCGCTGGTCCAAACCCGGATCCTCTGTGGCCTACACCACCGCCGAGGTACGAACGCTCACGCCGGTACGCGAAAACGTCGAGAGGCGTGCGACAGTACCTGATTTACGTGACGTCTTTCTTTGTCACGCATGGGACGACCGGAAAGGATCCGCGAAGGAGCTGCATGATGTACTCGAGTCGCTCGGTGTTTCCGTTTGGTTCAGCGAGAAAGATGTCCTTCTAGGCTCTTCGTTACTGCGCGAAATTGATAAGGGATTGGCTAAGTCTCGAGTAGGAATTGTGCTGGTGACCCCTGCTTTGCTGCGCCGCTTAGCAGCCGAAGGCATCGCTGACAAAGAGCTTTCCGCGCTGCTGGCAAGGGATCTGCTAGTTCCCATCATTCACGACACAACATACGAATCGCTGCGCGAAGTCAGTCCTCTACTCGGTTCGAGAAGCGGCCTGAGCACTGCTGAAGATACGTTTGCAGATATCGCTGCCAAGCTTGCCGAGTTGGTCGCCCCGTAGCGTCAATGTCCATGCGTACGGCTTTACTCAGAGACCCCGTTATCAATCGAAGGAGTTGACCACATGAGTATTAAACCCGGCCCCAAACCGATCGCTGAATCCACGGGCAAAAAGGACCAGCGCCGTCGTGTAACTGAAGAAAACAAACCCAAACATCCTGATCTGGAAGTACACAAACACAAAAAAGGTGACTGACCTTAAAAGCAGTGAGAGGGGGGGCGAGTCAGGTAAGTCAGGCCGCTTCCGCCCGTATTCCGCCTATCGCGTCCGACTGAAAACGATCCAAAGCAGTCCTGGCGGATGCCCGGAAGCATGCGACTATTCAACTATCATGTCGGTAAACGCACTTCGCAGAGTTAGGCGTCACTGGCCCGCCGCTTCTTGAATTGTTCAAAACGATCTCGGTACGAGAACATGTAGTCGAGAATTGCATTCGTGAATTCAATGGTGTCTCTCGCGTCTGGCTGGGCGATGGAAACACCAACTCCATGGGCGGCTTCATTGCCAACGATCCGCAATGCATCAGACCACTCAAATAGCCGCTCGTCGATGAGGCCAACCTCCTTCATCTTCTTCAAGGAAAGGCTGAGGTTTCGCTCCGCAACGCCATGCTCTGCGCATACACCTTCAATGGTCTTGCGGCACATAATCGCGGATGCTGTATAGGCATGAGACCGATAACATGCGCAAGCTTCCTCGAAGGCAGCGCGGATCTCCTTGGGAGCATTTGGGTTGACTCGAACATCGGTTTGGGGGAAGACAACGAATGGGGTATCCCATTTATCGCCTTCTGCCATGTTTCCGATATTTGTCTGTCGCACAAGTATGGGAGATCTGCAAGCCGTGCATGATAGCAACGTGTAGCGGCAAGAGGGTTCTTTGCCCTCAAATCCACGCCAGTATCCGCCTGTCTCTTCTGCCTCAACGTATTGTCGACATTTTGCGCATTGGATGATCATTATTTTTAGCTCCGTTCCTTCGAATCTGAGTAAGCGACCCAATGCGCCTGCCACGATTAGCCACTTTACCTGATTGGGCAATATCGGCGGTGATCTGCTGTTCCCAAGAAGGAGTTGGCCAAGGAAAATTTCTCGACGATTTTTTCTGCAGACTGGGTTACCTCGGATTCTGTAGACAGTCGACTGACCGGTATTGGCCGCAGCGGCCCTTCTAAGCGAAGGGCTCTAGTCCGATGACGATCGCCTTAATCATCACAAACCGCTCCTCCCAGAGCATTCATTGATGTAACACCTACTTGCCATGTAACACGCATATCGGCAAACCAGTCACAGCTGTGTAACGCCAAATAAATCATTTAAAATCATATACTTACTGACTTACGTAATACTCGTAACACCCGTAACACGGTTTTATTAGGGCATCCCCCTAGCCCCATTAGTATTGTTCCTCCAGCGAAGCGAGGTGGGTCATGCTCTTGGCTTTGGTTCGATAGTGGGGACCCTGGAGCATTCTTGAAGGTACGGGCATAAAACCCGCGCGTTCGTGTTAGCGGCTGGATTTTTTAAGTCGGTTGACAGGTTGACGTGGTTGACAGCCATCACCCTGGTTGACGCCATGCAGGTGTTCACTATCAGCAACAGACAAAGCCACCTTTACCGAAGCGGTAACGATGGTCCTTTTTCTTCAAGATCCTTTCAATTTCAACGATTGAAATTTCAGTAACTTCCGCCACCTCCCACTAACTCGATCCCGCGGGTTTCATGCCCCGTGTAGCCCAAGGAGCTCCAGGGTCCCCAGCGAGTTTTCAAGAGGGTGAGTCATATCGATGACTGCTCGGGCATGTCATTCTGATGTTTAGCCATTTTGCTCCTAGCGTTGTCCCCGATAACTAGTGTATCCAGTCAGATTTACCCACTAAATAATGGTGACGAACCCCATGACTAAACGTGAACGGATTCGCAAGGAGCTTTTAGAGTTGGCTTCGGAAGGTTACGAGCTAGCGAGGAAATTCAGTAAAGAGGAGGCAGAGGATTTCCGTGGTAGCTATCAAATTTGGTACTCAAAATCAGTGAGGGCTGTTGGAGCGCTCGCGCCGGATCGACAAGCGGAATTCAAGGGTTACTACGAAATTGATCCGAAAAGAAAAAGTTTTGGACTAGCCACCTACGTGATCCAAGACTTCATGAAAGGCGTTTCACCTGGGAATTTTGACACTGATGATTCTAAGACTCGAGTGCTGACTTGCTTCATAAATCAGCTAACGATCCTCAGCTCCTTAGAAGCACGCATTGACTCCGTAATTTCCAACATTGAGAGCGAGCTCTATGCGGAGCTGCAGGATGGTGAGCTCGTAATCGCCGCTCAACTCGCAAAAATCAGTCCACGAGCGGCAGGTGCGCTGATGGGTGTAGTAATTGAAGGACACCTTCAAAAAGTCGCCAATGCTCACTCCATAAAGATCGCAAAGAAGCATCCCACAATCGCTGATTTGAACGAACCATTAAAAGCTGCTGGTGTGATTGACGTTGCCGTATGGCGAAAAATTTCATTCTTGGCCGATCTCCGCAACCTGTGTTCGCACAAAAAGGACGTCGAACCGACGAAGGAACAAGCTGAAGAGCTGATACAAGGTGCTGAATGGCTGACAAAAAATATTTTTTAAGCGTCTCACTCCCCATCTACAACCGCCACACCAAGATTATTTGATCGGCTACAGCAGTCGCCGACGTGTATCCCCATTTGTATCCCTATACGATAAAATGGTGATACACGCCGCGAGTTACGTGGTTCCTTATGGTCTCCCTCGGCACCTTCTTAAAAAAAACCTTGAAATTCAAGGTCTTTTTTTCACCTATAGAAAAGTGGCTGGTCGGCGGAATTACTGCTCACTGCACACACCCATCTAAAACACGTTCCATTGTGTGAGCTGGCTTACCTGCGACAGCGCCAGCCCCAACACATCAAAAAAGACCTGCCTACACATCACCCTAATCAGCCTGTCCAGTCACCCCATTTGGCAATACTCCATGCGCCAAATCATGCACCACGGTCTTCCCATCTCGCCGGAATAATGTGCGGTCCAGGCGCAATAGACTGCGCTTGTCTCTTACAACACTTTCACCAACTCAAATTCTTCTGCGACAAGTTCCATAGCCTCGTCGAACATGCCTTCTCTTTGAAAAAATTCTTTATGCCCCTCCATCCAGTACCTGAGGCTAAGATCCCCTTCACCCTCCTTCCTTGCAAAATCTTGATCTACGTCGCAGTAACGAACTATACGCATCGAAGTAACCCTAATCACACATACGGGTTCGTTCTTACTGTTGAGGATGATGCTGTAACCACCAATAGATGATGATTCATCTTCGAGTTTGAATGAAGAGAGCGAGCTGCATGCGGCCGTTTTTTTGCCTTTGACAACAAGTTCAGCCAGCTCATCTGCCATTTCTGGAGTATCCCCAAACGACCATGCGATAGCTTCTGGATACCTAATCTTCAAATCATCAATTATGCTCATAACGCATTCCCTTTAAATCTATTGAGGGCTAGCACTGGCACACATTAAATCCTCACAGCCAACACCTAAGCAGGAACAGCCCGCTCATGCCACCCTTCAAGCCGGTGATACCCCACGGCACGTCGAGCCGGACAGCGGCTGCGATGACTGAACCACAAAGCCTTCGTCCCCGCCTCAAAAAGTACCTTGGCTGGACCCTGCTGCTCGGCGTCGCAGCGCTGTTCATCTACGCCTTCGCAAACAAGCCTGCGCTACCCTCAGAAATCGTCCTGAAACAAGACTTCATCCCCGGCCAGTCAATCTACATCGTCCAGGATGCCAGGAACCCCGATGAGCCGAAAAGTCTGAGGTTCTACATCGACGATGGCGGCGGTAGGAATGATGAAACGATGAAGGTACGCCTGGGCAAGAAGCCGCCATTTCTGGTGTCGGACACTGACTTGAAAGATGTGGTGATCCAACCAGCCCCCAACGGCCTACACATCAAGCTCAAAGGCGCAGTCCAGAGGTATCGAAGCGATCTCTACCTGGAAGACGGCGACACTTACACCACTTACCGCGTAAGCCTCGAACAGGTCGAGACCCGGCCGCCCTTGCCGAGCGGCCGGTAGGGTTATTTCAGCAGGGCGATCAGCGCGCAGACAAGCGTGATCACCAGCGCCGGCCACTGCATCGGCATGAAGAAGAAGTGATGCCGCACCCCATCCGCGTGCGGCCGTCGATTCAGTACAAAACCCAGCACGGTATTGACCGCCGACCCCGCCCCGAAGCCGATCAACACTTGCATCAGCGATGTGTTGCCGGGTTTGACGCTGGGGTCGGGCCACAGCCACATCAACAGCAGCACCATGGCCACCGGTGTAAACAAGGTCAGCCAGCCTGCGCCGCGATAGATCATCGTTTGATCCTCCTTATAACGCTGCCGGCTCGCGCGCTTGTTCTTCAGCGGCGAATACGGCATCGAGGGTATTGAGGAACAGGTCGTGGCTGAGGATGCCGGTGGCGATGGTCGACAATACGGCTTTGCCGTTCTCGTCCTTGATCACGACTTTTTCGGTCCAGGCGTTGAGGTCGACGCTGCGCAGCGATGACATCGGCACTTTGCGGCCCTGGTAGTCCAGGAATGCGCGGCTGACCAGAATCGGCGAGGTGGTGATTTTCAGGAAGTTGCCGCTCATGCGTTTGCCCCAGACTTGCCCCGAGCTGATGCAGTTGAAGGTCACTGCGCCGCCCATCTCCAGCGTCGCGACCACCGCCGGCATGCGGGCGCGCACGTGCAGTTCACGCACCAGCTGCTGGAATTCGTAAAAACCCTTGAGGGTTTCAATCACCCGGTGAAACGGCTCCGTGGCATTACGGCGGTAAGCCAGGTTGGTGATCATGCCGGTCATCACGGTTTGCCCGGAGCCGAACAGGTACAGGTCTTCGATATCGGCAAAGGCCGTGTAGTCGCGCTGTTCGTTGATGATGCGCTCGATGCCGTGCTCAAACACGTTGTAACGCGGCGCGCGCAGCTTTTTGTGCCAGACGTAGGCCGCAAACACACCCAGCGCGAGCACGGCCAGCAAAGCGCTGGTGGCGTAAATCAAGGTCTGTGGGCTACTGAAGTTCAAGGCCATGCCACGCGACGTCTGCAGGCTGACCGGGCCCTCGTTGCCGGGTGGCAGGATCGTGCCCAGGTACAGCACAAAACCGGCGAGGCCTAATAACACCACGCCGAATACCAGACTGAAAATCAGGAAGCCTTTGCCGTGGCGGAAACTGGCGATCAGTTCGCCGGTGGCGGAGGGCGTTTGTGCGGGGGATGTCTGCATGGGGGCTTGCGTCCTTGTAAGTGAGTAGAACCTTTCGATTGAGCCATGCTCCCGCTGGGTGCGCTGGCTCGGCGGGTTGGAGCATGGCTAATTAATATCGTTCCTTGTGCCTACCGCTAAATGCGCGTTGGGTCACAACGTTCACGGCAACGGGTCTTTTTTTTCCTACGCAGAACAGTGATCATCGCCCTCCCCCCAAAGCCCGAGGAACCGAAACCATGGAATTGACGCTGGAAGCGGTTGCGCTCTTTGCACTGAAGCTGGTGCACGAGACGGACGGCGGCAGCCCGGTTTTGCGCGATGACTTGGTGATGGACGGCTATGAGCGGGAAGTGTTTGGGTTGCTGGTGCGCCAGGGGGATTTGACGGTGATTCAATCCAAACTGGCGGAATGTGTTGATCAGGCACTTGAAGCATTGGGCGGGCCCGACACGGTGATGGGGCGCGAGCTGCAACGGTTAGCAACTGGTGTGCGCAATGTGGAGCAGCTTGATGAACTGCAGGTGCCGCTAACCAGCCTTAAGGATTACCTGAAAGATATCCAATGAATCGGTGATCAGCATTCCGGCGAGATACACCATCAGCACCGCCACTCCCGCATCCAGCCAGCGCCACACTGCCGGCGCTCGAAATAGCCTGGTTAACCGCTGACACCCCAACGCCAATACTACAAACCATAACAACGACGCGGTCATGGCGCCCGTTGCGAAGAACACTTGTTGGCTCGTGGGCTTGGCTGCGCCAATGGAGCCGATCAGCACCACGGTATCGAGCCATGCGTAAGGGTTGGCGAAGCCCAGGACGGCGGCTGTGCGCAACAGCCCACGTTGCGAGTGACGGCCCCCGGTGTCCGGCATGGATTGGTCCCGAAGGCATGCCAACAGGCGCTGGCTACCGAACCAAAGCAGATACGCCGCGCCGGAAAATAGTAACAGCGCCACCAGTTTTGGCCGACTTTCCAAAAGCGACCCTAACCCGGTGATGCCCAGTGCGATCAACAGGATATCGGCAACTACGCAGACTGCGACTACGGCCCAGATAGGACCGCGGCTGACAGCTTGGCGGATGACTAAGGTGTCTTTGGGTCCGGGGGCGGCGAAGAGTCCAATGCCAAGCACCAAGCCCTCGATGAAATAAGATGTCATGGCTACCTTTCACCACAGATGTAAAAGAATGCAACACTCGCAAGCCTGCAAGAAACGACGACACTGGCGGCTGTATTTCAGTGTGCATGGCCCATTACATGCAGCGGCGAACGGGTTGTCTTTTTTGATGAACAAAGGTGGGGCATGACGATAAGAACGCGGGACACACTCAGGGCGCTGATTGCCCGACGCAGTCGAGAGCTGGGTAAATCCATGACAATATTGGCCAAGGAAGCCGGCATTTCCCGGACCTATCTGTATGGCTTGGCCAGCGGCGCCTCTCAGGATCCCTCGGTACGCACCCTGATCAAACTCGCCAAGGCACTCAAGGTGTCACCGCTGCTGCTGTTCCGCTACTTCGCCGACCTGGCTGGCGCACCCGCCGATACTTATTCAATGGCAACCACCAACCGCGCCATCGGCCTGCAAGACTCCAGCGACATCGCCGTCTTCAACG
The DNA here is from genome assembly GCF_049590575.1 of Pseudomonas sp. Classification (GTDB taxonomy): domain Bacteria; phylum Pseudomonadota; class Gammaproteobacteria; order Pseudomonadales; family Pseudomonadaceae; genus Aquipseudomonas. The sequence goes on along the minus strand of NZ_JBAWDE010000105.1, from coordinate 24,718 downwards.
CAGACGTCACCACCCCCGACCAAACGGTGATGCTGCCCGGTGAAGTGTTCGAAAAAACCTGGGAAATCCAGAAGCTTGGCACGCGTCCTTGGCGTGGCCGGCGATTGGTGCGAGTTGATGGCGAATACGTCATTGCCCGACGCACCGACTCCGGCGCACCCTTGGAGGTGGTGATGGACACGCACCTGCGTAGTCTGAACAACCAAATCCCCATTACCGAAACCCTGCCCGGCCAGCCAGTGCATATCACTGTGGAGTTCGCTGCGCCCAGAGAAACCTGCACGGTCACGTCCATCTGGCGGATCGAGGATGAACACGGCCAGCCTTGCTATGGTCCGGCGTTCATCCTGCATGTGATCGTCAACGTCATGGCGCGCTGAACTACCGCCGCCCTTCCACCGCCATCCGCACCGCCAGCCCCATCAACACCGACCCCATCAACCAGCGCTGCACCACCTGCCAACCCGGCCGGGTGATGAAAAACACCGCGATCGACCCCGCCAGGGTGGCTATCACCGCGTTGACGCTCACGCTGATGAGAATCTGCGTGAAGCCCAGCACCAGGGATTGCATCAGCACACTGCCATGGCCGTTCGGGTCGATGAATTGGGGCAGCAGCGACAAATACATCACCGCCACTTTGGGGTTCAGCAGGTTAGTCACCAGGCCCATGGTGAACAGCTTGCGCGGGCTGTCCTGGGGCAGGGTCTGCACCTGGAACGGCGAACGACCACCCGGTTTGATCGCCTGCCAGGCCAGGTAAATCAGATACAGCGCGCCGCCAAATCGCAAAACGTCGTAGGCAAAAGGCACCGCCATCACCAGTGCAGTGATCCCCAACGCCGCGCACAGCATGTACACCACAAACCCCAACGCAACGCCGCCCAGGGAAATAAACCCGGCCGTTCGCCCCTGGCATATCGAGCGCGAAATGAGGTAAATCATGTTTGGGCCGGGCGTGAGCACCATGCCAAGTGAGATCAGCGCATAGGCCAGCCAGCTGGACAGCTCAGGCATTGTTTGGCTCCCGGAGTGTTGTTCTGTCGACGCGAAACATTTAGCCAAGATTGCAGGCTTGGACGCCATGGTAGGGCGTTCAAAATGCGCGCGTCAGATACAGATCCGCGAGCAAAACGTCATACACCGACCGCACCACTCACCCAAGGGCAGGCACATGATCGATTTCAACAACAAAGGCTTCTTCAAGCTCAAGCAAAACAACGAGTACGCCGAGCGCGTTACATCCCTGCTGCTCGACGGCGAACAAGTCATCGACGCTTACAAATCCATGCGCGACGGTGTGGTGTTCACCACCCAGCGCATCATCGCGGTGAACGTGAAGGGGATCACCGGCAGCAAGAAGGATTTCACCTCGCTGCCGTACAAAAATATCGTGGCGTATTCGGTGGAGACGTCCGGGACCTTTGATCTGGATTCGGAGTTGGAGATTTATTTTTCATCGCTGGGGAAGGTGAAGTTTGAGTTTACTGGGAAAACTTCCATAATTGAGATATCGAAATTTATTTCCAAACATTTACTCTGACACTATGAGGAAGGCTCGCAATGTGAAAGCTTGTAGCTGCACTTGTTACCAGCCCAAGCGCTCACATTGCAATAGACAAGCTTGCCTCCTATAACAATTTGCAGACTACTTTCAACCCACCAAAATCAAAGTGAGAATACGCATCACAATAAACATCATAGTGTTCAGCCCTCTCCCTGCCACTTTGAGAATGACTAAAGTAAGCTTCAACTAGCTCCTGCGGACGGTGCAGATAGGGTTTAAGCAGAACATGCTCCTCCATAATATTTTGACCTTTTCGCACTTGCACACGGCCACCGCGCAAAATGTTTCTGAGCAAGTTCCATTCATAAAAAAATATTCCGTCCGATTCATAAAAATTCAAGAACGGCATATTATGCAACAATACAAAATAGCTATTATCCGGCCGAGCCCCCGACAACCCATGCTGACTTAGTTTTTTCCGAATACTCTCATCGGACATATTATCTCTTAGTACTGCAAGCTGCCGGACGAAGCCGGTACGGAAATTTTCATTGAGAAACAACTGGCACTGTTCGGAAAGATAAGTTGGAATTTCCGATAACTGATATTTTGCCTGTATAAAATAGTAAATATCCTCCTCTACAATTTGAACAACCAAATCCACATCATAACCTTTAATCTTAGCATTGGTTCCTGGCTCGAATTTTCCGTGAATTTTCAGACGCGGGTCGTTGAGATCCTGAATATAATTAAAAATATAATCTCTCTCGAAATCACTGCCAAGCAACTGTCCAAAGTCAGGCGCCTTTGAGTTAATAGTCACCGCCCCGAGCAGGCACCTCACGAACTTTCTTAATCCATACTTAAAGTTCAGAGCTCCGCGTATATACACGCCATCCTTATACTCTACGAAACTGCTGACCGAGCTCAGTGTTGGCACACGTCCAACCAGGGCACTCTTGATCATATCCACAGCAGCGGAGCTGGCTATACTTTTCAAATAGGCCTCATCAGTCGTGCGCTCACCTGACAACGCCCTCAGCTCGATGTGAATTGCGATATTGACGATTTCCCGCAAATACTGATACTTCGGATGCTCTCTCATACTCGCCGACAAGTAATTCGAATGTATTGACAAGCATTTATCGAGAGTCTGATCAACTAGAACATTACACAACTCCGGCCTCAGCCGGCCATGCGCGTGCAGAGAGGGTACAACATTATGTCGTGTAAATATGTCACTAATGTTCGAATCAGCCTCAATTATTTCCGCCAGCCAGTAGGTCTTCAACCGCGTCATTAGCTTCTTGGTCGGTACAATGTAAAGGGTGTCTCCACTCAATCTGGCAACCAGTAGCCCTTGTGCTATCAGAAAATACACCTCACTCAGATAATAACAAAGCCACAAATTTGAATTCCCCAAGATGGACAAATTATGTATTGCACGCAACTGCAAATTCTCGGCAACTCTATTACACGTATACTCAAGCACGGCCCAAGAATAGGACTCAATAAACGCAGTGAGAGTGGCTTTTTTCGACGCTGATACCGCTTCATTGCACGCCGACGCAAGCACTATATTAAAATATTTTTTGAGCTCGTCGGTAAAACGATGCACAGTGTCCTTAGTCAGAGGCACATGATCCTCGAATATATGCTCAGGCAGCGTTTCTCTAGCATATTCCAAATGGCTTTCAAGTTTCTCCCACAGTATGGATTGCACCTGATCGGCACAAATAAATCTGCGCAATATTGGTAATTTATAAAGCACTTTTGAATGCCACTTAAGAGGTTTTCCAGCGAGAACCACAGGGCAAACTTTATTTATTGGATCTTTCAGAAAGCCGAGCAGTTGCGGGTCAATATCTTCATATATCATTGTAAAACTCCCTATTCAGTGACCGCTCGAAGCCTTCCGCGCAATATCGTTACTGAACCTTAAATCATTTTCAAATCAAACGGAAAATTCACTGACAATCGTTTATTGCAGCGCAGCAAAAAACAAACATCTAAATGGCGCGCTTAATTTCAATCGCTTGCCCTTACCCCCCCGCCTATCATTGCCCCCCTCCAGCCCATCACACGCTCATGACAGATTTGCCCGCAGAAGCCAAGCACGGCAGCTTCGCGGTGGTGGGCCTGCTGACGCGCTACGACATCGACGAGCACCTGAGTGCATCGGTGAACCTGAACAACGTGTTCGACCGCCAGGGTTAGAGCGGGTACGGGCTGTACAACACTTACTTCAGTGGCGCCCCACTCAATGTGATGGCGGGGGTCAAGAATCAGTGCTAGTCGCGCTGATAACTGGCTGACTTTTCCCACGTAAGCTATCGAACAAATCCGATATCAGCTTCTGACGCCCCCTCTTAGGCTCACTTCCTCGCACAAGGAAGTGAGCCCGTCATGTCTGAGCGCTTTTACCCGATCACCGAAGAGGAACAACTCAAGCGACGCATTCTGATTCCTCAGCCGCCGCGTGCGAACTATTCACGGACTATCGACTTTTCCGACTCAACCCCCGCCCCTCAGGCGCCGCGCGCCAAGCTTCCCGGCTGCGTGTTCATCAAGCCCTGCCAACTGGCTGATGGCCTCACTGACTACGCAGACCCCACCGGTTATGTGCCCCTTGAGCTGATCAAGGAGTACGGCCACTTCAGCCTGTTGGGCGGGCGCGAGGTGGACAGTCGGGGCACGATTGCCTTGCGCAAGATCAGCGGCAGCGCCTTGCCGGTGGGCTTGGGTCAACTAGCGTTACGTACGGCGGCTCTGGAGTCGGCTGCGGCGGCCGCAGGGTCTGTCGCGGCGGGCTTGTTAGGCGGGTTGGTAGCGCTGGCGTGGCCCTCGGAGTTGGGCGACAGCGCGCTGTATACCGAAGAGCACTTGCGCTCGATGCAACAGGCGCGCTCGCAGATGCGCTTGCATGTGGAGCAGCGTGAGGACGGCACGCTCAAAGGCTACGGGTTTTACACCGGCAATAATTCCGACTGGCAGATGATTGATGTGGTGCAGTTTCAAAACCGGGCCGATCAGTTTGTCGCGGATTTGGGTGAGGGCGTGGAGCTGATCTGGACGCCTGCGGTTGATCCAAGCGACACGCTGGGTATTCCAGCCTTGGAGGCTGCGCCACAAGCGCCAGTGATCTGGATCTACCCGCCAACGGAGAAAGCGGCGCAGATTCTGGTGAACCCGATTTATCCGCCGGAGTATCGGGATTTTATTCTGGTGTTTCCGGTGGAGTCGGGGGTTCGGCCGCTTTATGTGGTGGTCAGTGTCAAGGCTGGGGATCACAAGTACCACAAGGCGCCTAATACTGAACAAATAACTGGCTTTGCAAACTTGATAAAAGCCAAACCCATGACTCCCAGGCAGGGAGGTGCCGGGTTAAGAGAGCGTTGGGTTGAGGAAAAAGGCCGGAGAATCTATGAATGGGATTCTCAACATGGTGAGTTGGAAGTTTATCTGGCAAGTGATGGAAGCCATCTAGGTGCGTTCAGCCACATCACCGGCGAGCAGCTAAAAGGACCGAAGAAAAAACGAAATATCAGCAAATATCTGTGAGGGCTACATGGGACTAACAGTGAGATTGGAATGGTTCGACAGAACGACAGGACGGCTGCGAGGAACGGAGGACTCTGCAGACTTGAGAGATGACTACTCCTTGATTTCCAAGCTTGGGCTGTCGGCAGCCGAGGACATCAATAACGGCATGTTTGAACTGCAGAAGGAGTGGCTACCCCTGATAAAGACATACTTTTCTCATGAGATTGCTCTTTCAGAGAGCGACTACTTCATCGCGTTTGATTACGAAGATGCAAACGAATAACACAGACCCCGGGAACTCAGCCTCATGCGCAGACTGTCACTTACAAATAAAAAACTCCGCAACATCCCCAGACACCTCAGGGCCCTGACCCGCTGGGCAGACAGCTTCGAAGGCTGTTTTTACGAACACTTACCGCCGCAACCCGACTATATAGACGTAAAAATCCCGGTTATCGAAAACCTTGTTGAAGGCAATCAGACCACACCGGAAATTCTGGCGCATTGCGCTCAACAATTGATCAAAGTCGCGGGCCACCTGTTTGAAGCACGATCAGACGATGACCCTGAGTGCTGGATTGTCGCCTGCATCATGGTCCCGGATATGTTCTCGAGCCGAGTCTGTGTCTACACCGACAGAGCCCGCCATCTCGGCCACACCCAACCCTTCGACTACGAGCACTTCCGGCAAACCCGCATCACCGGCCGAAGCCTTGCCGGCGAATGGGGGTTGGCCGTTCCGTCTGGTTTCCAGGAAGTCGGCTTTCACTTCATCCACGAGGACGAAAAAGGAAACGTCTTCGAGTCAGAGCATTGGTACTTCGGCGAAGTCAGCACGACCGATGAAGATCCTGGCGGAGAGCGTTGGAAGTATCAAACCTTCAGGTCCTTCCAAGCGCAGCATCCGCATTTGTTCGGTCCGCGCACCTAACTCTCTTTCACCTCACGCCCCGTCCCACCAATCAACACCCGATTCGCCGGATCCGTAATATCAAACACCTGCTGTGCACACGCCGACCGACTAGGCGTGAACTGGAACTCTACCAAATACACCTTCGCCTTCTCTGGGATGAAGGTACTTTCCGGCGGCACGCAGCTGTAATAAGCCCCATTGCCAATGCTTCCCGCGCTGCCGAACACGGTGAGTTTCTTGCCTGGGTCTGCCTGGATTTCCAACTGCGGAAAACGCTTGAAGCCGGCACTGGCCACTGTCTGGTTGACCTTGGCGATCCAGTTGAAAACCCGGCCTTCGCCGGTGTCCACTACGGTGCCGAGGGTTTCCAAGCGTTGATCAGGGTCGCCTTCGCGGCGGATAGAGAATTCGACGGGGTTAGTGCCACCGTAGGCCTTCATGATGACCTTGGCGTGGTCGGCATCCACGGCTACGGTTTTCTGGCGAAATTGGATACCGTCCTTGAGCAGGCTGGGCGATGAGTCGCGTTGGTTGGATTGGCAGGCGCCCAACGAGATGGCGATACAGAGCAGCGCAATGCGCTTCATGGGGATTTCCTTATCGGGATGAGAGTGATGACTGGACCCGAGTTTAAACAAAATGTTCCTCAACTCAGGTTTCGTCAAACACCAACCGTGCACACAACCCGCCCTGCTCGCGGTTATGCAACGCCAGCCGACAGCCGATCTTGCCTACGATCATCTCCACGATCGCCAGGCCCAACCCTGCGCCGTTGGCATTGCCGCGACTGTAAAACCTTTCGCACAAACGCCCCATCTCCGCCTCGTCAATGCCCGGGCCCTGGTCTTCCACGCTGAGGCAGCTGGCGCCAATCACCACCTTCACTTCGCTGCCCGCCGGGGAAAAGTTCAGCGCGTTGGTCACCAGGTTTTGCAGGGCGATAGCCAGTGCCACGGGTTCGGTTTGCACCCAGCATTCCTCGTCACCTTCCAGCACCAGTTCCACGCCTTTTTCCATGGCCAGCGGCGCCAGTTCGGCGAGTTCTTCGCGGACCAGTTCGGTGAGTTGCACGCGGCTGCGCTTAGGGTTGTGAAGGTGCGGTTCGATGCGGGCCATGGTCAGCAGTTGGCTGCCAATACGCGTGGCGCGGTCGACGCCGTTGACCAGGAATTCCAGAGCCTCGCGGCGTTGTTCATCGGTGTCGGCGTTTTGCGCGTTTTGCGCGTGAATGCGCAGGATCGCCAAGGGCGTGCGCAGTTCGTGAGCGGCATCGGCGATAAAGCGACGTTCGCGTTCAAGCAGATTATCGACTTGGGCCAACAGCCGGTTGATCGCGGTTTGCATGGGTTCCAGGTCGGTCGGCAACGGTTTGAGGTGCAGCGGTTGCAAGGTCTCGGCGGTTCGCCCGCGAATCGACTGGGCCATGGCGCGCAGGGGCTTGAGGCCCCAGCCAATCACCAGCCAGATCAATACGGTCAGCAGCGGCACGCCGATCAGGATGGGCCAGAGGGTGTGGCGCACGATGCGCTGGATCAGGTCCTGGCGAATGTCGTCGCGCTCGCCCACCCAAATGAGCAGGCCCTGCTGCGGGTCGGCGAGGACGAAGGCACACCAGTCATTGCCGTTATGCATCAGGTCATGGGAGCCGAGGGAGGTCGGCAACGAAGCCAACACCGGCGCCTCGGCCGAACGCACCAGCAGCCGGCCATCGGTGCGCCACACCTGGAAGGTCAAGCGGGTTTCATAGGGATGAGCGACACCCTCTTCTCCCACGCGGCTCATGGCCTGGTCAAAGGCCTGGTAGAGGCGGTCCCAATCGGCCTCGCCGGGGTCGCGCTGGCGCAGCACGCCTTGCAGCAGGCGCGCACTCTGGGCGAGCTGAGCGTCGTAGACTTCTTCGATTTCATGGTGGCTGTCGCGCAGCACCAGCCAGCTGATCAGCGCATCGCCCAACAGAATCAACACCAGAACGGGAATCAGGATGCGCGCGCGAACAGAGCTCATGGCTTGAGCACCAACACGTAGCCGACACCACGCACGGTGCGGATCAGCTCGGCCGAGAGTTTTTTTCGCAGGTTGTGGATAAGTACCTCGAGCGTGTTGCTCTCGACCCGGTCCTGCCAGCCGTACAGCGCGCGGGACAGACGCTCGCGGGTGACCACCTTGCCGGGGCGTACCATCAGCTGGTGCAGCAGCTGGTATTCCATTGGGGTAACGATGATGTCGGCGTCCAGGTAGCGCACTTGTTGAGTGGCCGGGTCGAGGCTGACGCCGGCGTGCTCCAGCACCGGCTGCGCGCGGCCCTGGCTGCGGCGCAACAAGGCGCGAACGCGGGCCTTGAGTTCCTCCACGTCGAAGGGTTTGACCAGGTAGTCGTCGGCGCCGGCGTCCAGCCCGGCGATGCGTTCGGCGGTGCCGTCGCGGGCGGTGAGGATCAACACCGGCAGGTCATATTGCTCGGCGCGCAACTGCTGCAACAAGCCGAGGCCATCGAGACGTGGCAGGCCGAGGTCGAGCAGCAGCAAGTCGAAGCTTTCGGTGCGCAGCGCATGCAACGCCGCCACGCCATCTTGCAGCCAATCGAGGGTGTAACCCTCGGCGCCCAGGGCCACGCGTATGCCTTGGCCGAGGGCTCGGTCATCTTCGACAAGGAGTAGGCGCATAGCAGAATCTCTGTAGGAATCGGCGGCATCATGCCGGGTTCAGGCCTATTCCCTTGCAGCAAAGATGTTACGGCTCGTTGCCAACTAAGGTTGCGTTAATGTTGGTTTTGCACTTTGCGGACTCCCCTTTCCGCTGAGAGCTTTTCCATGCGCAAAATTCTCCTGCTGTCCCTGATCATTGCCAGCCCCTTGGCGGTCGCCGGCCCGCAATGCACCACCGCCGAGCGCTCGCAATGGCAGGACGAAAAAGCCTTCCAGGACAAGCTCAAAGCCGAAGGCTACGAGATCAGCAAGTTCAAGGTCACGGATGGCAATTGCTACGAAATCTACGGCTTTGACAAAGACAAGCGCAAAGTCGAGATCTACCACGACCCGGTCACCGGCAAGGCCGTGAAGACTGAGATCAAAGGTTGATGCCAGGCGAATCCCTGCGCCTGTGGGACCCGCTGGTAAGGCTGTTTCATCTGTCTATCGCCGGGGTCTTCGTCGCCAATTACTTCTTCAATGAAGCAGGCGATGCCTGGCACGTCTGGCTCGGCTACTACGCCATGGCCTGGCTGCTGGTTCGCGCGGTGTGGGGGTTCATAGGGCCGCGCAGTGCGCGCTGGGTGGATTTTTGGCCGACACCAAAACGGCTCAACGCCCACCTGCGCTCGCTGCTCGATGGCCGGCCGCAGCATCGCCTGGGCCATTCGCCGATCGGCGCGCTGGTGATGCTGCTGATGTTGCTGGCGCTGCTGAGCATCGGTATCAGCGGCTTTTTGATGCAGGAAGTCGACGCCCTGTGGGGCGCCGACTGGCCGCTGCAAATCCACGAGACCGCCGCCAATGTGCTGCTCGGGCTGGTCTGCGTGCATGTGCTGGCCGCGGTGTTTGAAAGTATCCAGGTGCGGGACAACCTGCCGTTATCCATGCTCACCGGTCGCAGGAAGCGCCTGCCGGATGAGCGTGCGCAGTAATCCCAACAGGTTCCCTATGCGCTCCGCCTTATTGATTAGCAGCCTGCTGGCAGTATTTTTCGCCGCCTGGCTAACCCACCCACCGCATGTGCTCGCGCCGTTTGCCCAGGCCAGCCCCAGCCCTGAAAAAGTGGCGGCACCGGCGCAGTACAGCAGCCGGTTCGTGTCCACGCAGTTGACTGACTTTGTGCATTCCTCGTCTGTCACCGCCTTGCCGGGCGGCGACTTGATGGCGGTGTGGTTTGCCGGCTCCCGCGAAGGCGCGGCCGATGTGCAGGTGCGCACCGCGCGTTTCGATGCAAGCAGCGGCGAATGGGGTGCCGAGCAAGTGCTGGCCACGCGCGAAAGCACCCGTGATGGTACTCGGCGCTATATCCGCAAACTGGGCAACCCGGTGATTGCCCTGGGGCCGGACAAACGCCTGTGGATGTTTTATGTGTCGGTGTCGGTGGGTGGCTGGGCCACCAGCGCGATCAACCTGATGGTTTCCGATGACCTCGGCACCACCTGGTCGGCACCGAGGCAGTTGGTGACCTCGCCATTTTTCAATATCAGCACCCTGGTTCGCTCCGCGCCGGTCTTCCATACCGACGGCTCCATCGGCCTGCCGGTGTATCACGAGTTCATGGGCAAGTTCGCCGAGTACCTGTATTTGAGCGCCGACGGTGCGGTGATCGACAAATTCCGCATCAGCCGAGGCAAGAACTCGCTGCAACCGACCATCGTGACCCAGGATGGTCAGCGGGCCGTGGCGCTGTTGCGCTATGCCGGCGACACTTATCACCGGGTCCTGGCCAGCCGCACCGAAAACGCCGGGCAGACCTGGAGCGAACCTTTCCCGCTGGAGCCGGCCAACCCCAATTCATCGCTGGCGGCGGTGAGCACGGTAGACGACGGTATGCTGGTGGCCCTCAATGACCTGCGCGACGGCCGCTTCAAACTCAGCCTCTACGGCACAGACGCCCAGTTCAGCCAATGGCGCACCGTGGCGCAGCTGGACGAGTCGCCCGACCCGCTCGGCCAACCGTTCACCCCCGAAGCCTACAAAGAGATCATCGGCGAAGGCTTTCGCGCCTCCAGCGGCGCGCGTCGCCTGCCATTGCAAGAGCGCTTCCTGAGCAGCCTGGATTACCGCGTATGCAAACCCGAGGGCTGCGAATTCCAATACGAGTACCCCTCCTTCAGCCGCAGCCCGGACGGCACGTACCACTTGGTGTACTCGTGGAATAACACCTTTATCAAACATGTCAGCTTCAACGAAGCCTGGCTGGCGGAGCACCTCTGATGTTTTCTCTATGGCAGGCCCATTTGAGTTTCGTACTGCTGGGGTTCGTGGCGCTCTGCGCACTGCGGTTTACCGCGCCCTGGCGCCCGTGGTTGCTGCCGCTGCTGGTGGCGGTGAGTTTTATCCCGGTCAACGAGCTGCCGCTGGCGGCGTACGTACGCAGTTTTACCGATGACTTGGCAATCAGCACCCTGGTGTTATTGGCGTGGGTGGGGCTGTGTCGGTTGGGATTGGCGCCGTCGCTCAGCCGCCGGCAGCAACTGCAGATGTTGTTGCTGTTCGGCCTGCTGAGCCTGGTGTTGTACCCGGCCACGCTGGGCCTGAGCTACTACGACCCCTACCGGTGGGGCTTCAACCCTCGGCCGATGATTGTGGTGGTCGCCGCCGTCGCATTGGCGATGCTATGGCTGCGCAATGCGGTGGCGGTGTGGATGCTGGCAATCGGCACGCTGGCGTTCGCCTTGCGGCTCAAGGCGTCGGAAAACTATTGGGATTACCTGGTCGACCCGCTGTTGACCGGTTACTGCCTGATCGCAGGGTGTTGGCTGCTGCTCAAAGCGGCCTGGAAATACCCAAGCCAAGCGCTATCGAATAAACAGTGAGTGTCAAAACTGTGGGAGCGGGCTTGCCCGCGATCGCGCCAGGTCAGTCGCCGCATGGGGTGGCTGACACTCCGTCATCGCGGGCAAGCCCGCTCCCACATGGGTTTGTGGTGTTTTTTAGAATGGGGAAAATGATGGATGTTTTGCAATCACGCCGCCTGCGCTACGGCGTGGGCGCAATCGGGCTGGTGTTTGCGTTGCTGGCAGCGTTGCGGCTGGTGTTTGTGCTGGGTTTTTCCGGCCTGGACTTGAACACTCCGGCGCTGCTGGAAACCCTGGGCATCGGCCTGCGTTTTGACCTGCGCCTGGCGGTGCTGCTACTGCTGCCACTGGCCGTGCTGGCGTGGCTGCCACGCTGTAACCTCACCACCCTGCCGGCCTTGCGCTGGCTGGCGCGCGGTTACCTGGTGCTGGCGCTGGCGGTGGTCGGCCTGGTGTACATCATCGACTTCGGCCACTACGCCTACCTTGGCGTGCGCATCAATGCGACGGTGCTGCGTTACCTGCAGGACGCGCAGATTTCCCAACAGATGGTCTGGGAAACCTACCCAGTGCTGTGGATAACTGCGTGCTGGCTGGCGGCGGTGGCGCTGTGGGTGTGGGCATTGATTTGCCTGGAGCGGCTCACCCTGGATCGCGCGCCCACCCCCATCGGCAAGTGGGCGCTGGCTTCGATTTCGGTGTTCGGCGTCGTGGCTGTATTGCTGGCCCTGCTCGGTCGTGTCGCCAACCTCAACCTGGAAAACCCGGTGCCGCTGCGCTGGAGCGATGCGTTCTTTTCCGGCAACAGCCAGGTGGCGGCGGTTGGCCTGAACCCGGTGCTGTTTTTGTATGACACGCTCAAGGTCGGCCAGTCGCAATTCGATGAGGCCCAGGTGCGTGAGCACTATGCGCAAGTCGCGCAGTATCTGGGGGTTGATCAGCCGAACGCCGAACGGCTGAATTTTACCCGCGCACAAGGCGTACAGCCTTATCGACTGGCCGGCACGAAGCCGCCGAACGTGATCTTCGTCATGCTCGAATCCCTCGGCACCAGCGCCGTCGGGGCCTACGGCAACCCGCTCAACCCCACGCCGAATCTGGACAAACTGGCCACGCAAAGCTGGTTCTTCAAGCACTTCTACGTGCCCGTCACCGGCACGGCCAAAACCGTGTGGGCGAGCATTACCGGCGTGCCGGACGTGACCCGCCAGGAGACCGCCACGCGCAACCCGCTGATCACGCGGCAACACACGCTGATCAACGCGTTCGAGGGCTACCAGAAGTTCTACATGATCAACGGCAACGCCGGCTGGGCGAATATCAACGCGCTGATCCGCCAGAGCATCGACGGCGTGCAGCTGTATGACGAAAGCCATTGGCGCTCGCCACGGGTGGACGTGTGGGGCATCTCCGACCTGGACCTGTTCAAGGAAGGCGATCAACTGCTGCGCGGGGTGCCACAGGACCAGCCGTTTTTTGCCTATGTGCAAACCTCCGGCAACCATCGGCCGTTTACCATTCCCAAGCAAAACGATGGCTTCGAGGTCAGCGACGTGACCCTCGAACAAGCCCAGGCTGCCGGCTCGCGCAGCGTCGAGCAGTACAATGCGGTGCGCCTGCTGGACTACAACATCGGCCGTTTGATGGAAATCGCCAAGGCCGGTGGTTGGTACGACAACAGCATTTTTGTGTTCTTCGGCGACCACAACACGCGCATCAGCCAGATCCCGCACATGGCCCCGGCGTTCGAACAACTGGGCCTGGAAAGCAACAACGTGCCGCTGCTGATCCATTCGCCAGGCCTTGAGCCGCGGGTGATCGAAGAGGCCGTGGGTCTGGCGGACCTGCTGCCCACAGTGGCCGGCATGGCGGGCATCGCCTTTTCCAACGGCGCCATGGGCCGCGACATCCAGCAGCCCGCGCCGGAAGGCGAGCGCGTGGTCCCGCTGGTATTACGCGAGGGTACTTTCCCGATCATCGGCGGCGTGACCCGGCACTTCCTGCTGCAGATGCAGCACGACGGCAGCTCACCGACCCTGCATGACCTGGCATCGCCCACCCCGCGTGACGACGTGGCCGCGCAGCACCCCGAGGAATTCCAACGTTTGCAGGGGCTGACCCGAGGCTTGCACGAGAGTGCGCGCTTGATGTTGTTCAGGAATGTTCGGGAGTGATTATTTGTCCTGGAACGTTTCAAGGTACGCGAGGATATTGTCGATCTTCTCCGGGTCGCTGATGCCCCAGAAGATCATGCGCGTGCCGCTCACTACCTTTTTTGGCGCTTCGATATAGGCCGCGAGTTTGTCGCGGGTCCAGACCACACCGGAGTTTTTCATCGCGTCGGAATACTGGTAGTCGGTGGTGGTACCCGCCGGGCGGCCGATAATGCCATTGAGTTCCGGGCCAAAGCCGCCCCGCGCGCCTTCACCAATGCTGTGGCAGCCGCCGCAGGTCTTGCTGAAAAGCTTGCCGCCGGCCTCGGCATCGCCGGCGGCCAACGCCGGGCCGCTGCTGAGGATCAGGGCGAGAGTGAACAAGGCGTACTTCATGAAGGCTCCACATCGGACAACGGTGATGCAATTATGCCCGTATCCACCCTGCCGTGGCGCACCCGCCGAGCGTCCCCAACAAGCTCAAAAACAACCACCCATCGCTCCGCACACATCCAATCGAACCTATGCAGGCTCGCCCCACTCCACCTTACTGAACCCTGATGGTGGAGTAAGGATCATGGCTCAGCCATCGATTTTGGTATTGGAAGACGACGAGATCATTCGCTCGTTAATGGTGGATGTGCTGCAAGATTTCGGGGCGACGGTGACTTCTTTTCCTTCAGCGGATGAAGGAATGATCTACCTGGAGCGCGGCGATGACCCGGTGGACCTGATCGTCAGCGATATCCAGATGCCGGGTTTGCTCAACGGCTATGACTTGAGCCGAGTGGTAGCGCACCGCTGGCCGTCAGTGCCGGTGCTGTTGACCTCCGGCAACACCCAGCTGGCGGCGCAGCTGGGGGGGTCCGTACGGTTTTTGCCCAAGCCTTGGAGCACCGAGCATCTGTTGGAGTGCGTACAAACCGCATTGACGCAGCAGGGCTCTTCGATGCATTGATAGCGCTGCGACATCACTTCTGCCGAACTTCGGCATAAACATTGCGGTCACTATGCATGCAAGGAGCGACTTTTCTGATCCGCTGGTCAGGCTTTTCGTCATGTACGCTCAGTCTTTAGCCATGATTTGTGTAAAATCGTCGCCCATTTACTCAGCGTCATTCATGGTCGAAAGGCCCACAGCTCGAGCTCACTGAATGCATTCAAAGGCCCCTGCCCCTGGTGCGCCCTCTTTACTCGAAGCGTTGCGCAAGGGCACTGCCCTGTTGCATGTAGCGCTCGAGAAGCGTCTGCCGTTTTTTTCCGAGCGCCTGGATGCCGATGGGTATCAGCGCTTGATCCAGGCGTACTACGGGTTTTACCAGCCAATGGAAGCGGCGCTGTATGACAGTGGCTTGATCCCCGATGGATTCGACCAGGCGTTGCGTGTGAAAACGCCGACCCTGGTGAGTGATCTCCACGCCCTTGGCCTGGCTCCCGATGCCTTGCCCCGCTGCGCCAACCTGCCGCCCCTCGATACCCCTGCTGCCTGCCTCGGCGCTATGTATGTGCTAGAAGGTGCGACCTTGGGCGGTCAAGTGTTGCGCAGGGAAATGCAGCAACGCCTGGGCATCAATGCTGAGAACGGCGGGGCGTTTCTCAATGTATACGGCGTCGAGACCGGTCGGCGCTGGAAGGATTTTCTCGATTATCTGGGCCGTATGCCGCTGGACACCCCCACCCGACATCACGCGGTGGATGCGGCCCGTTCGACGTTCAGCTGCTTTGAGCAATGGCTCGACAGCCAGGAGGTACTGCTATGAAACCCGAAGATTTTGAAGAGCTGCTTGCCAACTGTGCCGACGAGCCGATCCGCTACCCTGGTGCAATCCAGCCCCACGGCGTGCTGCTGACACTGTCGGAGCCGGGCCTGAATATCATCCAGATCAGCGCCAACGTCGGCACCCTGTTCGGCCACGCGCCCGAGACGCTGCTCGGGCAGCCGCTGCACACCTTGATCGGTGCCGAGCATGCCCAGGCCGTACAGGCCATGGCCGAGCAAAATACCTTTTTCGATGCCCCGCCGCTGCATGTCAGCCTCAACGGCGCCGAGTTCGAAGGCTTGTTGCACCGCCATCAGAATGTGCTGGTGCTGGAGTTCGAACCGCGCCTCAAAGACTTCCAGCCACGTTCCCCAAAAGGGCGCAGCAGTGACTTGGGCAAGATGCTGCAACGTTTGCAGTCGGCGAAAACCCTGCAAGCGCTGTACGAAATCAGCGTGAATGAAATCCAGGCCATGACCGGTTACGACCGGGTGCTGATTTATCGCTTCGAAGAAGAAGGCCACGGCCAGGTCATCGCTGAAGCGTCGGCGCCCTCCATGGAACTGTTCAACGGGCTGTTTTTTCCCGCGTCCGACATCCCGGAGCAGGCCCGCGAGCTGTATCGCACCAACTGGCTGCGCATCATCCCGAACGCGGCCTACGAGCCGGTGCCGCTGCTGCCCAAGCTGCGCCCGGACAGCGGCGAGCCCCTGGACTTGAGCTTTGCCACGCTGCGTAGCGTGTCGCCGATTCATTGCCAGTACATGCAGAACATGGGCGTGTTGTCGTCCATGAGCATCTCGTTGATGAAGGGCGACACGCTGTGGGGCCTGATCAGCTGCGGCAACCGTGAGCCGCTGCTGGTGCCCAACGACCTGCGCACCGCCTGCCAGACCATCGGCCAAGTGTTGTCATTGCAGATCAGCGCCATGGAAGCCCTGGACCTGAGCCGTCAGCGCGAAGAGAAGGTCGAGGCCTTGGGGCTGCTGGATCGGGCGATGAAGGCGTCCACCGAAAATGTGTTCGACGGCCTGGCCCAGCAAGGCCAAGTGCTGATGGACCTGACCCTGTCCGGCGGCGTGGCGATCATCGAGGACAAACAACTGCATCGTTACGGTAACTGCCCGGAACCGGCGCAGATCCGCGCCTTGCACAAGTGGCTGCAAGACGGCGGCGAGCCGGTGTTTTCCAGCCATAACCTGGCATCGGTCTACCCGCCTGCCGCCGAGTTCCAGCAGGTCGCCAGTGGCGTCCTGGCTATGAGCCTGCCAAAGCCTGTGGACAACGGCGTGCTGTGGTTCCGCCCCGAGGTCAAAGAGAACATCAACTGGAGTGGCGACCCGAGTAAACCGCTTAACCTGGAAAACTCCGACGCCGGCCTGCGCCTTCGCCCACGCACGTCATTTGAAATCTGGAAAGTCGAAATGGCCGGCATCTCCACCAAGTGGAGCCATGGCGACCGTTTTGCCGCCAATGACCTGCGCCGTTCGGCGCTGGAAAACGACCTGGCCCGCCAGGTGCTGCGCGAGCAACAAGCCGTGCGCGCCCGTGACGAGCTGGTGGCGGTGGTGTCCCACGACCTGCGTAACCCGATGACGGTGATCTCGATGCTGTGCGGCATGATGCAAAAGGCCTTCAGCTCCGATGGCCCGCACACCTCGCGGCGTATTTCCTCGGCCATCGACACCATGCAACAGGCCGCCGCGCGCATGAACGTGCTGCTCGAAGACTTGCTCGACACCTCGAAAATCGAGGCGGGCCGCTATGTGGTCAAGCCGGTGGCACTGGATGTCAGCCAGATGTTCGAGGAGGCCTACTCTCTGCTCGCGCCGCTGGCGATGGAGAAAGGCATCGACTTGTCGTTCAACGCCGAGCCGGGCCTGCAGATCAAAGGCGACCCGGAGCGCCTGTTCCAAGTGCTGTCGAACCTGATCGGCAACGCGATCAAATTCACCCCGCGCCAGGGCAATATCGGCATCAGCGCCATGAGCAATGGCGAGGAGATCGTGTTTTCGGTGCGTGACTCCGGCGAAGGCATCGCGCCTGAACAGTTACCGCATGTGTTTGATCGCTACTGGACCCAGGCCGAGAACAATCCCACCGGCAGCGGCCTGGGGCTGTACATCACCCAGGGTATCGTGCAGGCGCACGGCGGGCGGATCGAGGCGCAGAGCGAGTTGGGCCGCGGCAGTGAGTTCAAATTCACCGTGCCCAAAGTGAGTAAGGATGCTCACACCTGACCAAGCGCTCCGCCCTCACCAAGGGCAGCAGCATTTTGCTGCCCATTGTTGCGTTTACCCGCCCGACTTAACAAAACCCTCACATCCGATGCGTTAACCTCCGCGGTTTAATTGCGCCGGAGCCTCTGCCTGCATGCCACACCCCGACACACTGCCTGCGGTCCTGGCTGGCCCGATGCTGCGGCGCCTGGAGCCCCAGCGCCTGGTCATCTGGCTGGTGGGAAGTCACAGCCTGGAATTACGCCTGAGGCTGCAATTGCCCCAGGGCGAAACGCTGGGTATCGACCTTGATGCGCAGCACTGCCAGGTTGTGGCCGTGGGACGCCACGCGTTTATCCATCTGATCGATATCGCCCTGCCCACTGCCCTGCCACAGGACGTCACCCTCGGCTATGACCTGTTGGTCGATAACGCCGGCATCGCCGAGTGGGCGCCACACCTCTTGTATGCCGACGCCGAATGGCCGACGTTCGTCTTGCACAGCCGCATTCAGCAGTTGGTGCATGGTTCCTGCCGCAAGCCACACCACCGGGCCGACGAAGGTTTGCTGTGCGTGGACCGCCTGCTCGCCGACGCCCACCACACCCCGGCGCAACGCCCGGCACTGTTGATGATGAGTGGCGACCAGATCTACGCCGACGATGTCGCCGGGCCGATGCTGCGCGCGATTCATGCGCTGATTGCGCGGCTGGGCCTGTTCGATGAGTACCTGGAAGGCGCAGTGGTGGATGACAGCGCCAGCCTCTACGGGCACCGTGCCAGCTATTACCATCGCGCCGATCTGTTGCCCGCCCTGGACAGCAACGAGACCCTGCGCGAGCGTTTTTTTGGCGGGGTGAAAAAACCGATTTTCACCAGCAGCACCGCCGACAACCACCTGGTGACCTTTGCCGAAGTGATCGCGATGTACCTGCTGGCGTGGTCGCCCACCCCGTGGACGCTGATCTCGCCGCAACCACCGCAACTGAGTCTTGAGGAACAGCAGCGCTACACCCGCGAGCAGGTTCACATCGAGCAATTCCGCCAGGGCCTGCCGGGCGTTGCGCGGGTATTTGCGCACCTGTCGACCTTGATGATCTTTGACGACCATGACATCACCGACGACTGGAACCTCAGTGCCCAATGGGAAGAAACCGCCTACGGCCACCCCTTCTCCAAACGCATCATCGGCAATGCCCTGCTCGCCTACCTGCTGTGCCAGGGCTGGGGCAACCAGCCGCAGGTGTTCACAGAACAGCTCAAGCACATCCAGGCGCTGACCCGCCAGGCGCAACACAACCATCTGGACGCAGCCGCGCAGGACGAACTGCTGCAAACGCTGCTGAAATTCCAGCAATGGCACTATGTGCTGCCGACCACGCCCGCGCTGGTGGTGCTCGACACCCGCACCCGGCGCTGGCGCAGCGAGTTCACCCTCAAACAACCCTCCGGCCTGCTCGACTGGGAAGCCTTGAGCGAACTGCAACAGGCGTTGCTGGACCACCCCTCGGCCATCATCGTTTCGCCCGCGCCGATCTTTGGCGTCAAGCTCATTGAAACGGTGCAAAAGGTGTTCAGCTGGTGCGGCTACCCCCTGCTGGTCGACGCCGAAAACTGGATGGCCCATCGCGGCGCTGCCCAGGTGATCCTGAATATTTTCCGCCACTCACGCACGCCGGGCAGTTACGTGATCCTGTCCGGCGATGTGCACTACTCGTTCGTCTATGAAGTGCTGATTCGCCATCGCAACGCCGGCCCGAAAATCTGGCAGATCACCAGCAGCGGCATCAAGAACGAATTCCCGCCACGCCTGCTGGAATGGTTCGACCGCCTCAACCGCTGGCTCTATTCGCCACGCTCGCCCCTCAACTGGTTCACGCGTCGGCGCGCCCTGCAGGTGGTGCCACACATCCCGGAGCATGCCGAGGCGGGCGAACGCCTATGGAATTCAGCGGGGATCGGTCAAGTGTTCTTCAATGGTCAAGGCCAGCCGGAGGGGATTTATCAGCACAATGCGAACGGGAGGGCACGGACGAGGATGGTGGCGCCGAAGTAGCGGCCTATTGCCATCCCTGCTAAAGCCGCACATCCGCCCTATTCAAACGGCGGCAGCCTCGTTGTAGAGTAGTTCCAGCCAAGGAGTATCGGCGTCAATTTTGGCCTCAGGCAGGGAATGCGCAGATGGACGACACTTCCGGCAACACGCCTCACAATAGTGATTTCTCACACTTCAATGCCGACATGCTGCACACCGTTCTGGAGTTGGTCAGCGACGGGATCTGGGACTGGAACGCCAATACCGGGTTCGTATACCGCAACCCAGGTTGGTACGAAATGCTGGGTTACCCTCGCCACTCGCTGGAAAACACTGTGTTTACCTGGGAAAACGCGATTCACCCGGACGATTATTCCCAGGTGATGACGCTGTTTGACGATTACATCCACCGGCGCGCGCCCCATTACCAAATCGAATACCGTTGCCGCAAAAGCGATGGCAGCTATTTGTGGGTTGAGGACCGCGGCTACGTCATCGCACGCAACCCCGATGGCTCAGTGGCACGGATGGTGGGGGCCCATCGCGATATCCATCTGCGCAAATGCTCAGTCGAGCAATTGGAACGGCGCAACCAATCCCTTGAGGCCCTGGTAACCGAGCGTACACGTGAGCTGTCGCGGGTCAATCAGCAGTTGCAATTGCAGCTGGAGGAAAACCGTTCACTGGCCGAGCGTGATTCCCTGACCCTGGTTGCCAACCGCTATCGCCTGGAAAAAGCGCTGCTCGAAGAGTGCGACCGCGCCCAGCGCTTTCGCCTGCCGCTGGCATTGATCGCGATGGATGTGGATGACTTCAAGCCGATCAATGACCGCTATGGTCACGGCGTGGGCGACCAGACGCTGGTGCGGGTGGTGGAGTGCCTGGAAGGTTGCACACGCGCCGATGACTTGCTCGGCCGCTGGGGCGGCGATGAGTTCATGCTGATCCTGCCCAAGACCTCGCTGGAGGTCGCCAAGGCAGTGGCCGAGAGTATCTGCCAGGCGGTGCGCGAACACGCACAGATCAGCGATTTCAAGGTCACCCTGAGTGTAGGCGTGGCCGCGCGCGCGCCGGATGAGAGCCCGGCGGCGCTGATGGCGCGTGCCGACCAGGCGTTGTACCGCGCCAAGGCGGCGGGCAAGGACAGCGTGTCGGAATAACCTGCGGGCCTTGGCCGGCAGGAGCTCCTTCCGATTTGGAATGACCCGGAGAGTTTATTTCGTTTGCGGCAGGGCCCGGTGCACGGCTTAGATAAAAACAAGCCCGCCAGTGCCGAGTCCAGGATTCATGAGCCGCGAAACCATCAGCCAGTCAATTTCCATCGTTCATCCCCTCATCCTCAGCCACGGCAAAAATGCCGAGGTCTGGGACACCACGGGCAAGCGCTATATCGACTTTGTCGGCGGAATCGGCGTGCTCAACCTGGGCCACTGCCACCCCGGCGTGGTCGAGGCGATTCGCCAACAGGCGACCCAACTGACCCACTACGCCTTCAATGCCGCGCCGCATGCGCCCTACCTCGAACTGATGGAGCGCCTGAGCACCTTTATCCCGGTGGATTACCCGGTCAGCGGCATGCTCACCAACAGCGGCGCGGAAGCCGCGGAAAACGCCTTGAAGATCGTGCGCGGCGCCACTGGCCGCACAGCGGTGATTGCATTTGACGGCGCCTTTCACGGCCGCACCCTGGCCACCCTGAACCTCAACGGCAAGGTTGCGCCCTACAAACAAAAGGTCGGTGTATTGCCCGGCCCGGTGTATCACCTGCCCTACCCCAGCGCCGATAACGGCGTGAGTTGCAGCGATGCGCTGAAGGCCATGGACCGCTTGTTCAGCGTTGAAATCGACGTGAATGACGTGGCCTGTTTCATCCTCGAGCCGGTGCAGGGCGAAGGCGGTTTCCTGGCACTGGACATCGAATTCGCCCAGGCCCTGCGGGCTTTTTGCGATGAGCACCAGATCCTGTTGATCGCCGATGAAATCCAGTCGGGCTTCGGCCGTACCGGCCAGCGCTTCGCCTTCTCGCGCCTGGGCATCGAACCGGACCTGATCCTGCTCGGCAAAAGCATTGCCGGCGGTGTCCCCCTGGGCGCGGTGGTCGGGCGCAAGGCACTGCTGGACAACCTGCCCAAGGGCGGCCTGGGCGGCACGTATTCCGGCAATCCGATCGCCTGCGCGGCGGCGCTGGCCACGCTGGAGGCAATGACCGACGGACACCTGCACGCCTGGGGCGCGCAGCAGGAAGCAATCATCGTCGGGCGCTATGAGGCGTGGCGCGCGCAACAGCTGTCGCCGTATCTGGGCCGCCTCACCGGCGTCGGGGCGATGCGCGGTATCGAACTGGCCAACGCCGACGGCACGCCCGCGCCTCGGCAACTGACGCAACTGCTGAGCCTGGCGCGGGATGCCGGCCTACTGCTGATGCCCAGCGGCAAGTCGCGGCATATCATCCGCTTGCTGGCACCGCTGACGACTGAGCCCGCGGTGCTGGAGGAAGGCCTGGATATCCTCGAGGCCTGCTTAAAGCGACTGGACCAAGGACCAGTGGGCATTCTGCTGCCTTGACCTGATCTCCCTCCCCGCTGAAAATGCCCGACGCTTTTTTGTCTCCGTTTACTGAAGTAGTGAAATTTCAATGTCCGATTCTTACACCGAAAACTCCGCCGCCGAAGAATCCCTAGTCGCCTTGCAATCGAAGGCTGAATACGAAAACGCCATCAATCTTTCACAGCATTTGCCCGCGGCCAAGATCATCAGCGAGATGGTGCTGGACGCGTTCCACACGTCCAAGGAAAGCGACCAGATCCGCGAACTGCGTGTGGCCATCCGCCAGGCTCATGATGCCTTCGACGACGACAAGGCCTACGAGCTGATGGGCCAGCTCAAGCAACTCAAGGACGCCGAGGCGGCCGACAACATTGCCCTCGAAGACCTGAGCAGCAAGTTCTCGATCAGCCGCATCCTGTCCAGCTTCAAGGACGACCCCGAGTTTCAGGAACTGGTCTACGGCCTGGCCCTCAAGGTGCTGAACCAGTCGCACCAAGCGATC
Organism: Pseudomonas sp.; assembly: GCF_049590575.1. GTDB lineage: Bacteria > Pseudomonadota > Gammaproteobacteria > Pseudomonadales > Pseudomonadaceae > Aquipseudomonas. The sequence continues at coordinate 2,048 of NZ_JBAWDE010000105.1, read as the reverse complement.
AGCAACCCAAGCGCCGGCAAGAGCAAGGCGTCACGCGCCAAGAAAGAAGCCGAAGTGTTTGTGATCAGCAAGGATGGCATCAGCGTCACCCTGCCGCTGCGCACGCCGCGCTCCAAGCTCAACGTCGACCGCGAGGCGTTCGAGTTCCTGGGCTTCAGCTTTGTAGGTGAAGGCGATGAGGCTGAATTGGACGTTGAAAGCTTTGTGGATAACGCCGGCACTGAACAGCCGCTGAGCCGCAAGAGCGTGATTACGGCACTGCAGCAGCAGACCGCGTTTGCCGGGTACAGCATCGCACAGCAGTAAATTGCAGGAGGGGGCTTGCCCCCTCCCACATTTTGAACAGCGCTGTGTCAGCTGGCTTGTCAGACCTGCGCCGCAAAGACCTCGCGAAACCGCGCCATCTCGCGCTTGTTGCCCACCGTGACCCGCACCCACTGCGGCCAGTTATTCCACACCCGCCCGACCCTCACGCCGTGGGCGGCAAGCGTCTTGACGACCTGCTCGGCCGGCTGTTTCACGTCGATCATGAAACAGTTGGCCTGTGACGCGGTGCAGGTAAAACCCCGGCCCTTGAGCCAGGCTATGGTCTCGTCGCGCAGTTGGGCATTCAGTGCTTTGCGCTGCGGCAATAGCTTGATGTCTTCCAGGCTGGCAAGCCCACCGAGCAAGCTGGAACCTGCCGGGACGTTATCACCGCCAAACACCGCCAGTCGCTCCAGCAGCGCCGGGTGGCCGATCGCCAGGCCCAGGCGCGCGCCGGCCATGCCGTAGATTTTCGAGAAAGTGCGCAGCACCAGCAGGTCGTCGTGGTCCTTGACCCAGCTGACCACGCTGGGCGCGTCGGCGAAGTCGATGTAGGCCTCATCCACAACCAGTACGCTGCCTTTGGGCTTGTCCGCCAAGGCCTGGCGGATCGCCTCGGTGGGCGTGAGGGTGCCGGTGGGGTTGTTGGGATTGCACAGGTAGAGCATGCCAGCCTGGGGGTCGGCGGCGAGCATTGCCGGGACGTCGTGGGCGTGGTCGGCAGTGAGGTCCACCTCACGCACCGGCGCCTTGTTCGACTTGGCTGACTGCTGCGGCACTTCGTAGGACGGTGTGGCCATCACCAGCCCACGGGTTTCGCTGGTGAACGCCAGCACCGCATAGCGCAGAGCGGCCATGGAACCTGCAAACACCGCGACCTGCTCTTCCGCAATGCCCTGCTGCTGGGCAAACAGGCCGGCCAGGGCGTACATGTGCTTGTAGGGATAGCGCCCGGCCGTGGCGATCCCATTCTGCATCGCCTCGCGTGCAGCCCGTGAGGGGCCGTAGGGGCTTTCATTGTAGTTGAGCAGCACCGCGTCAGTCTTGGCAGGCGGCTGGGCGGCAACCGCCCAATCCAGGCGCCCCAGCAACGGCAAGGCGGCGCCCAGGGCGAGAAGGGATCGACGACTAACGCTGACCATGGTGACTACTCCTTGTAGGCGTGGGATGGATTCGCACAGTGCGTACAGAGGGGTATGACGAGAAAAACACCAGTGGATTTAAACCGGCGCCAAGAAAAAGCCCCGCGCTTCTCTCGAAGGCGGGGCTTTTTCACTGCGGTGACACTCAGTGAGCGTAGGTCAGCAACAGCTCTTTCGGCACTTGGAAATCCAGGGACATCATCACGCTGAGCGCGGTGATGGTGAAGATCGAGAACACGAACAGCTTGCGCGCCCAGACGGTGTCATCCACCGCCTTGTAGCCGGTCCAGGCCATGTACAGCCAGTACATGCCCATGGCGGCAGCGACGGCGAGGTAGCTCATGCCGGCGTAGCCACTGAAGGTCAACATCAAGGTCGCCACGAGGAAGGCCAGGATGTACAGCAGGATGTGTTTCTTGGCTACCTGGATGCCACGCTTGACCGGCAGAACCGGAATCGATGCAGCCAGGTAGTCATTGAAGCGGAAAATCGCGATGGCGTAGGAATGCGGCATCTGCCACAGGCTGAACATCACCAGTAGCGTCAGCGCGGCCATGTCGAAGCTATTGGTTACAGCCACATAACCAATCACCGGCGGCA
>NZ_JBAWDE010000104.1:0-3028 GCF_049590575.1 Pseudomonas sp. | reverse complement strand
CCCTTGGGGGCCTCGGTGCGCAACTTCGGCCAGGCGCTGGTCACCGGCCAACCGCCGGGGCCGATGCTCGACCTGGCACGGCAGAGCCGCGACATCTGGGGGCAATGGGCCGACCGGGCGGGGCTGCAGCTCAAGCGCAATGGCTCGTACCTGTTCGCCCGCACCGAAGCCGAAGAGCATTTGCTCGAAGCCTTCTGCGCCGGGCGTGCGCAAGCACACGGCTACAACGTTGAGCTGCTGCAAGGCGCGGCGATGAAGGATTTATACGGCGGCCAGTTCCGCCATCACCGCGCCGCGCTGCATGGCAAGGACGATCAGCAACTGTATTCGCGCGAGGCGATTCCGGCGCTGATCAACTATCTGCGCCGTGAACTCAACGTGGAATTTCACTTCTCTACCCTGGTGCGCGACGTCGAACCCGGCCAGGTGCACACCACGGCGGGCAGCTTTCGCGGCGAGCAGATCATCGTGTGTTCCGGTCACGACTACCAGACCTTGCTGGCGGAATCGATTGCCGAACTCAACCCGAGTATCTGCCGCCTGCAAATGCTGCGTGCCCGGCCTGCGCTCAACCTGAACCTGCAACACGCGTTGCTCACGGGCTTGAGTTGCGTGCACTACGGCGCCTTTGCCGACCTGCCCGAAGCCGCGCCGGTGCAGGCGCAGATCCTGCGTGAAGCCGCGCATTTGCATGAACATGGGATTCACCTGCTGATCAGCCCGACGCCTTATGGCGAACTGATCATCGGTGACTCCCATGATTACGGCAGCGACGCGTCGCCGTTCAATGCCGAACAGGTCGACGACTGGATGATCGAACTGGCGGAACAGACCCTGGGGTGCAAGATCCAGGTGGTCGAGCGCTGGCAGGGCATTTACGGTGCGCGCGGGCCAGGGCCGTTTTCATTCCTGCAGGCGGCGCCGGGCGTGAGTGCGGCGCTGATGCACACCGGCGTGGGCATGAGCGTGGGGCCGGCGCTGGCCGAGCGCAATATCACAACACTGTGGGGCGACGCGTGATGAACCCGGAGCAGGCAATCAGCGAAGTGTTCGGCTTATACGAAAGGCACGGCACGGCGGATTACATCGGCGAGCCGGTGTCGCAGCTCGAGCACATGTCCCAGGCCGCGCAGCTGGCGATGGCCGAAGGCTTTGACGATGAAGTGGTGCTGGCGGCGTTTTTCCACGACATCGGGCATCTCTGCGGCCAGGGCGGCGAGAACATGGGCGGCTATGGCGTGGTCAGCCATGAGCGGCTGGGCGCGGATTATTTGCGTCGCGCAGGGTTCAGCGAGCGCTTGGCCAAACTGGTGGAATACCACGTGCAGGCCAAGCGTTACCTGACCTTCAGCCAGCCGGACTATTACGCGCGTTTGAGCGAAGCCAGCCGCCGGACCCTGGGTTACCAGGGCGGGGTGATGACGGCCGAAGAGGCCCAGGCGTTTGAACAGGACCCGCTGTGCCAGGTCAGTTTGCGCATGCGCCACTGGGACGAGCAGGCCAAGGACATGCACGTGCCGGTGCTCGACCTTGACCTGCTCAAGGCCAAGGCCCGGCAGCTGCTGGCGGCTTAGGTGTCGTCGAGGCGTTGGGCCAGGGCTTCGACCTGTTCCTGGCGCTCGGCCTGGCTGAGCTTGGCATGGGGGTTGAGCGACGACCATTGCGGATGCGCGCGGGCCTTGTGCAGGGCGTCGGGCAGTTTGCCTTCGCGCCAGGTTTTGTCCTGGGGCGTGTCGACCTTGATGCTGTGCATCGCCGCATGGCCGCGCAGGTTCAGGGCCTTGAGCAACTGACGCTGACGCAGGGCCAGCAGGCGCAGCACGCTGTCGTCGACGGTCAGCTCGCGCTGGCCCTTGATCTTGCCCAGCAGGCGGCTGCCGTAGCTGCGCGCGGTTTGCAGCGCACCACCGGCAATTGCCCCGGCAATCGCGGCGGCGCCGAGGGTCAGGCCGCCGACCAGCAAATCCACACCGGCGCCCGCGGCTGCGCCTGCCGCAATCCCGCCACCGACCCGCACGCCGAGTTGCTTGAGGGTTTCCGGGTTGAACAGGTCATCGCCCCAGCGCCCGTCCAGTAACGGCAAATCACTGGCGGCGGCGTCCTGCGGGCGGAAGCCGAACAGTTTCAACAGCGCCTCTACGCATTTTTGCTCGCGCTGACGCACGGCTTTGCGCAACTCCACGATGGCCTGTTGCTCATCTTCGGTGACCACACTGCGTCGACACGCGGCGCAGTCGATCAACAGTTCGGCGATCAAGCGCGCGGCGCTTTGCTGGCGGGCCTGGCGCTGGGCTTGCTGGTCGAGAATCAAGCGTTCCAGCTGCGGCCGGGCGTTTTCCAGCAACAGGGCCAGGCTTTCATACAGCCGCCGTTCGCCGTCTTCTGGCGGCGCCACGCTGTCGAAGCGCACCAGCGCATGCAGGCCAAGCCGGGCCAGGGCTTCGCGCCAATCCGGCTCGCGGTGGTCGCTGCTGCTGACAAAGTTGAGCACCGGCAGCAACGGTTTGCCGCAACTGGCCAGCACTTGCAGCTCATCGCGGTATTTGGCCAGCACCGGCTCGCGGGCGTCGATCACATACAAACCCGCATCCGAGGCCAGCAGTTGGCGCAGCACCTTGGCTTCCTGTTCGAAACGTTGGCGCGCTTCGCTGCCTTCCAGGAAGCGTGCCAGGCGCGCCGGGCCGTCGAGGCGTTCGCCGGGGCGATCCAGGCGCTCCAGGTAGTCGAGCAGGGCGATGGCATCTTCCAGGCCGGGCGTGTCGTACAACTCCAGCAACGCCTCGCCATCCACCGACAGGCGCGCGCCTTCGACATGCCGCGTGGTGCTGGGGCGATGGGACACTTCGCCAAAGCCGACGTCGCGGGTCAGGGTGCGCAGCAGCGAGGTCTTGCCGACGTTGGTGTGGCCGACCACGGCGAGTTTCAGCGGTTTAGTCATGACCGGTCTCCAGCCAGTTCAGCGGCGCGCAGTCGGCGAAGGGCAGCTCCAGTTGTTGCAGCGCGGCGTGCCAATCACCCAGGCGCTCGG
>NZ_JBAWDE010000103.1:0-7122 GCF_049590575.1 Pseudomonas sp. | reverse complement strand
GTTGCAACAAGCCGAGCATCTGCAACAGGACCTGGCGGAATACGCCAATGGCGTCAAAGGTCAGGTGCGCCTGCTGTGCAACACCAGCGCGCTGAGCGAGTACCTGCCGGAACTGCTCGCGGACTTTTTGCGCGAACATCCCAACCTGGATATCGACCTGCAGGAGCTGCCGAGCCTGCGCATCACCCAGGCCTTGCGCCAAGGCACGGCGGACCTGGGGATCATCTCCGACGCGGTCGAGACCCACGGCTTGCAGACCGTGGCATTTCGCGACGACCCGTTGCTGCTGATCATGCCGCTGGAGCATCCACTGGCTACCCGCCAAGTGAGCTTTATCGACAGCCTGCAACATGACTACGTGGGCCTGGCCGCCGACAGCGCGCTGGCGGTGTACCTGGAAGAACAGGCACTGCACGCGGGCTTTCGCCTGCAAACACGCATCCGCGCCGAGGGTTTCGATGGGGTGATGCGCATGGTCGCCCGCGGCGCGGGCCTGGGCATCGTGCCCCAGGCGGCATTGGTGCGCTGGCCGCGGGAGCGCCGCTTCAAAGCCCAACCTCTGCGTGAGGACTGGGCCTGTCGCAAGCTGCTGCTGTGCGCCCGCGCCTTCGAGCAACTGCCGGGTTACGCCAAGGCCTTGTTCGACGCCTTGGCCCTGCCCCTGAAAAACCCGTAATACACCGCCGACAGAATCAGCAGGAACGGCACGCCAAACACCAGGGTCATCTTGAACGCCTCGGTGAAATACGTGGTGATCATCACCGCGCCCATCAGTACCAGGCCCAGCAGCGTGCTGTAGGGAAACAACGCCAGTTGAAACGACAGCTTCGCCCCGCCATGGCGCTTGCGGTAGCGGCGAAAAAACAGGTGCGTGAGGAAGATCATGAACCAGGTGAAGATCGCGCCGAACATCGAGATCGCCATCATTAGGGTGAACGAGCTTTCCGGGTACACCAGGTTAAGCAAGGTCGCCAGGGCAATGCCCGAGCTGGACAACAGCAGCGCGTTCAGCGGAATCCCGCTCTTGCTCAAGGCGCCCATGGATTTGGGTGCAAACCCGGCGCGGGACAGGCTGAACATCATGCGCGTGGTGATATAGAGCTGGCTGTTCATCGCCGACAACGCCGCGATCAGGATCACGAAATTCATCACCCCGGTGGCGCCGGGAATGCCGATGGTCTGCATCACCGTGACGAACGGGCTCTGGGTCTGGCCGGCCTGGTTCCACGGCACGATGGCGAGCATCAGCGCCAGGGTCAGCAGGTAAAACACTACCAGCCGCACGATGGTCGCGCGGAAGGCTTTCTTCACCGCCTGCTCCGGGTCGGCGGCTTCACCGGCAGCCACCGCAATCATCTCCACGCTCAAGTAGCTGAAGATCGACACGATCACCGCGACCCACATGCCGCTCAGGCCATGGGGGAAAAAACCGTCGTGGGCCGTGTAGTTCTGCACCCCGTATTCGGGGTGGCCGGAGCCGAACACCACGTACATCGCGAGGATGATGAAGCCGACAATGGCGCTGATCTTGATGGTCGAGAACCAGTATTCGAAGGTGCCGAAGGTCTTCACGCTGATCGCGTTGAGCAGGATCAATACGCTGGAAAACGACACGATCCATACCCACTCCGGCACGTTGGCGAACCAGTACTTCATGTACATCGCCACCGCCGTGACCTCGGCGCCCACCGCCAGCACAATCGCCGCCCAGTAGGCATACCGCACCAGGAACCCGGCCAGCGGGCTGATGTAGAACTCGGCATACGCGCCGAAGGAGCCGGAGGTGGAATGCGCCACCGTCATCTCTGCCAGGCAGCCCATCAGCAGCAAGGTGATCAACGCGCCGATGGCGTAGCTCACCAGCACGCTGGGCCCGGCGTAGCCGATGGCATAAGCGCTGCCCATGAACAGCCCGGTGCCGATGGCGCCACCGATGGCGATCATGCTCATCTGGCCGGAAGTGAGCTGGCGCCTCAGGCCCAGTTCGCGGTGGGTGATCTCGGCAAAGCCGTTGTCGGGTGTGGTCACGTGGTGTGCCCCTTTATTATTGTGATTGCACTGTCTGACTGTTGTCACAGATCCCCTGTGGGAGGGGGCAAGCCCCCTCCCACATTGTCTCCGGCGTTTATTCAGGTAACGCTATGGCGGACCTTGAATTGGGGTTGATCCCAAGTGTTGTTATCGAGGATTTCGCCGAGGATTTCCACGGCGTCAAACACCTCGGTGAAGCTGGTGTACAGCGGCGTAAAACCAAAACGCATGATGCGCGGCTCGCGGTAATCGCCGATCACGCCACGGGCAATCAGTGCCTGGATCACCGCGTAGCCTTCGGGGTGTTCGAAGCTCACATGGCTGCCACGTTTGGCGTGCTCGCGCGGGGTGATCAACACCAGGCCATGGGCAGCGCAACGGCTCTCCACCAACGCAATAAACAGGTCAGTCAGCGCCAGCGATTTGCTGCGCAGGCTGGCCATGTCGGTCTGGGCAAAAATCTCCAGGCCGCATTCAACCATGGCCAGCGACGTGATCGGCTGCGTGCCGCACAGGTAGCGCGCGATGCCGGCACTCGGCGCATAGTTGGATTCCATGGCGAACTGGCGCGTGTGCCCGAACCAGCCCGAGAGCGGCTGGCGCACCACGTCCACCAGCGCCGGGTTGACCCACACAAACGCCTGGGAGCCCGGCCCGCCATTGAGGTATTTGTAGGTGCAGCCAATCGCATAATCGGCACCGGCCGCATGCAGGTCGATGGGCACCGCGCCTGCCGAGTGCGCCAGGTCCCAAATACTCAGCGCGCCGCATTCGTGGCTCAACGCGGTAAGCGCCTGCATGTCGTACATGTAGCCGGTCTTGTAGTTGACGTGGGTGAGCATCACCACCGCCACGTCCGCGTCGATGGCTTGGGGCAGCTCGTCGGGGCTGTTGACCAGACGCAGGGAGTAGCCCTGTTGCAGCAGTTCAGTCAGACCCTCGGCGATGTACAGATCGGTAGGGAAATTGCTCGCCTCGCTGACGATCACCTTGCGCTGCGGCTGGCGTTGACGCTGCACACTCAACGCGGCGCTGAGCACCTTGAACAGGTTGATCGAAGTGGTATCGGTGATCACCACTTCACCGTCACGTGCCCCGATCAGCGGCGCCAGGCGGTTGCCCAGGCGCTGGGCCAAGTCCGCCCAGCCGGCGCTGTTCCAGCTGCGAATCAAGCCATTGCCCCATTCCTCGGCGATCACCGCCTGCGCCCGCGCCAACGCCGCCACCGGGCGCGCGCCGAGGGAGTTGCCGTCGAGGTAGATCACGCCCTCAGGCAAGGCGAACTGTTGGCGCAGTGGCGCCAGCGGGTCCTGGGCATCGAGGGCTTGGCAGTGGCTTGGAGTGGTCATGGTTCGTCCTGGTTTTTATCAGTAAGGATGGACCAAATAATGAACGAAGCTTTAGAGAATTTTCGTGCAAAGTGGTAGGTAACAGGCTAATTAAGCTGTAGGAAATTCGAATTTAACCCCCAAACACGCGGATTTATTCTAACCATGATTCTTGACGCCACCGACCTGCGCCTCCTGCATTTCCTGCAACAGGATGGCCGTATCAGCAACCAGGAACTGGCGGAAAAAGTCGCCCTGTCGCCCTCCGCGTGCCTGCGCCGCCTGCGCCTGCTGGAGAGCGAAGGGATCATCAGCGGCTACCGCGCGGTCTTGAACGCCGAGCAGTTGGGGATCGAGCTGGAGGCCATCGTGCACCTGTCGTTGCGCCAGGATGTGGAGGATTGGCACGAGACGTTTATCAAGAAGGTGCAAGGCTGGCCGGAAGTGGCCAGTGCCTATGTGATCACCGGCGCCAGCAACTATGTGCTGCGGGTGCAGGCGAGGAATTTGAAGCATTTTTCGGACTTTATCGTGAACCACCTGAACCGCACGGCGGGGGTGATGGATATTCGCTCGGAGATTGTGTTGCAGAAGATCAAGGATCGGGATGAGGTGCTTGATCTGGTCGTACGCAAATAGCAACAACACCACAGAATACTGTGGCTTGCCTGCGATAGCGGCAGTGCAGCCACCACCGCTATCGCAGGCAAGCCAGCTCGCATATTTTTTTACCGCGTTCAGTCTTCCAGGGCGCGCACGCGCTGCATGCGTTTCTGCTCTACCGGCGCGTCAGCCACCTGCAACTCAAAGTCAAAATCAATCTGCGCAAACCGCCCTTCCACACCAAACTCCCGCGCCAGCTGCTGATCGTCACTGAAGCGAATCTCGGCGATCAACTCATCGCGCGTCGCGTAGGCAAAGTCATCATGCAGGTACGGGTCGTCCGACAGGTTGATCTGCGTGGTCAGGTGCCGATGCCCCGGCGCCGAGATAAAGAAGTGGATATGCGCCGGCCGCTGCCCATGGCGCCCCAACTGATTGAGCAACTGCTGGGTCGGCCCGGTCGGCGGGCAACCGTAGCCGGACGGCACAATGCTGCGAAAGCGGTAGTTGCCCTGGGCATCGGTCTCGATGCGCCGGCGCAGGTTGAACGCTGACTGCGACGGGTCAAACCATGAATAAGTGCCGCCGGTATTGGCCTGCCACACATCGACAATCGCACCTGCCAAGGGCTTGCCGTTGGTGTCACGCACTTGGCCACGCATGAACAGCGGCGCCGCCGCATCCGTGCCGTCATCCAGCCGCGCCTCGTATTGGCTCAGCGGCGCACCGGCCACGTACAGTGGGCCTTCGATGGTGCGCGGGGTGCCGCCGGATTTACCGGCCTCTTCGTCGGCCGCGTCCATCAGCAGGTCGAGGTAATGCTCCAGGCCCAAGCCGGCCGCGAGCAACCCCGCCTCCTGGTGTTTGCCCAAGTCGTTGAGGTAGTTGACCGCCTTCCAGAACTCTTCCGGGGTCACTTCCAGGTCTTCGATGATGTTGACCGTGTCCCGCAGGATCCGGTAGATCAACGCCTTGGTGCGCGGGTTGCCGCCGTCATTAAGGTTGCCGCTGGCTTCTTCGAGAAACCGTTGGGCGTGAGCAGTCTGGGACAGTCGGATGGTCATGGTGTAATCCTCATCTTGTAATTATTAGGCGTGAAAACAAGCTTAACGGTCGTCCTCATGGATCGACGAAGGGTGCCGGCATAGGGCATTCACTTCGATGGCCATGTAGGGGAACAGCGGCAGCTGCATCAGCACGTCGTGCAGCGCCTGCACACTCTCGACGTCGAACACGCTGTAGTTGGCGTAGTGCCCGGCGATGCGCCACAGGTGGCGCCATTTTCCCTCTTGCTGCAGGCGCTGCGCCAAGGCCTTTTCATCGGCCTTGAGGCGGGCGGCCCGCTCGGGGTCCATGTCGACGGGCAGGTTCACGGTCATTTTTACGTGGAACAACATGGCAGGCGCCTCTTAGTGTTTGTCACGACGGAAGAACGCCAGACGCTCTTCATCAATAGTCAGGCCCAGGCCCGGCGCGGTGGAAACGTGCAGCTGGAAATCGCGGTACAGCGGCGGCTCGGTGAGGATGTCTTCGGTGAGCAGCAGCGGGCCGAACAGTTCGGTGTCCCACGCCAGCCTGTTCAAGGTCAGGAACGCATGCGCCGAGGCCAGGGTGCCGATGCCGCCTTCGAGCATGGTGCCGCCGTACAGGCCGATACCCGCCGCTTCGGCAATCGCGGCGGTGCGCAACACCGCGCGTGGCCCGCCGTTCTTGGCGATCTTCAGGGCGAATACCGTGGCCGCACCTTCGCGCGCCAGGTTGAAGGCATCTTCCACGCATTCGATGGACTCATCGGCCATGATCGGCGCCGGGCTCGACTGGTTGAGCCGGGCCATGCCGCTGCGGTTGTTGCGGGAAATCGGCTGCTCGATCAGGTCGATGCCATTCTCGCCAAGCACCTTGCACGCGCGCAGGGCCACGGCTTCGTCCCAGGCCTGGTTGACGTCGACGCGCACACTGGCGCGCTCGCCCAAGGCCTTTTTGATCGCAATCACATGCGCCAGGTCGCGGCCGACTTCACCGGCGCCGATCTTCAACTTGAAAATGCGGTGGCGGCGCAGGTCGAGCATCTTTTCGGCCTCGGCAATGTCTTGCTCGGTGTTGCCGCTGGCCAGGGTCCAGGCCACCGGCAACGCGTCGCGCACGCGGCCACCGAGCAGTTCGCTGACCGGCAGGTTCAGGCGTTTACCCAGCGCGTCGAGCAAGGCACTTTCGATACCCGACTTGGCGAAGGTATTGCCGCGAATGCTGCGCTCCAGGCGCAGCATGGCCGCGTTGATATTGCTCGCGTCCTGGCCCACCAGCAGCGGTGCGAAATGCGTGTCGATGTTGACCTTGATGCTGTCGGGGCTTTCGTTGCCATAGCTCAGGCCGCCGATGGTGGTGGCCTCGCCGATGCCTTCGACGCCGTCAGCGCAACGCACGCGGATGACCACCAGGGTCTGGTTCTGCATCGTGTGCATCGCCAGCTTGTGCGGGCGGATGGTCGGAAGGTCGACGATGATGGTTTCGATCGACTCGATGGCGCAAATCGGCATGGCAATACCCGTTGGGTTCTTTATAGATTTGAGCTGATTCTGTGCCGCATTTTTTCTGGCTTCCAATATAGAATTGGTCTCAAGCAATACCCTCAAGGTATGAAAGGAGCCGTCATGGAACTGCGTCATCTGCGCTATTTCCAGGTGCTGGGTGAAACCCTGAACTTCACCCGCGCCGCCGAACGCCTGCACATCGCCCAGCCGCCGTTGAGCCGGCAGATCCAGCAATTGGAGGACGAATTGGGCGTGATTCTGCTGGAACGGGGCCGACCGCTGCGGCTGACCGAGGCCGGGAGGTTTTTTTTTGAGCACGCCAACGTGTTGCTGGAGCAACTCAACAAGGTCTGCGACAGCACGCGGCGTATCGGCCAGGGCGAAAAGACCTGGCTGGGTATCGGCTTTGCGCCGTCGACCCTGTACGGCGTGCTGCCCGAGCTGATTCGGCGGCTGCGCAACCACGAGACGCTGGAGCTGGAGTTGGGGCTGTCGGAGATGACCACCTTGCAGCAGGTCGAAGCGCTCAAGGCCGGGCGCATCGATGTGGGTTTCGGGCGGATTCGCATCGACGACCCAGCCATCGTCCAGCGCGTGCTGGTGGAGGACCGGCTGGTCGCGGTGCTGCC
>NZ_JBAWDE010000102.1:0-18840 GCF_049590575.1 Pseudomonas sp. | reverse complement strand
GCGCGCCGGCATCCAACGCCGCCACCGCCGCCACGCTGTCACTGCCGAATGCGCTCTGCTCGCCGGCCTTGAGGATCAACCCACGGCTGGCGTGCGTCGGCAGCATTTCCACCGCCCCTTCAAGCACCGCCACGCGGCTGCTCTGCTCGCCGACCCGCACACTGAAATGCGTGCCCAGCGCGCGGGCGGTGCCGTGGCGGGTTTGCACGACAAACGGGCGATGGGTGGGCGCGGGATCTTTGGCGGTGGTGATCATCACCTCGCCTTGCAGCAACTCGATACGCCGCACCTGATCGGTGAACACGATATTCAATGCACTGGCGGTGTTGATCAGCAGGCGCGTGCCGTCGGGCAGGGTCAGGTAGCGTTGTTCGCCGATGGCGGTGTGCTGGTCGGCGGTCCATGCCTGCCAAGGCTTGTGCTGCCAGGCCAGCCAGGTCGCCGGCCCTGCCAGCAGCAACAGCCCGAGAGCCTGGCGGCGGCCGAGGGATTTCTTGCGGCCGATGCGCTTGAGGGTGTCGCCGGCAATCGCGCCGGGCACGCTGTTGAAGTCGCCGAGAATCGCCTCGGCGCGCTGCCAGGCCTGGGCGTGCTGGGCGCTGCGGCCTTGCCATTGGGCGATGGCGCGGCGGTCTTCGTCAGTGGCGCTGCCCGATTGCAGCTGCACCATCCAGTCGGCCGCTTCGCCGAGGATCTGCGGGTCGATCGCGGGGTTCATGCCACGCTCAGGCACGCGAGGAAGGCATCGCGCATGTAGCGTTTGACCGACACCAGCGACACCTTCAGCTCATCGGCGATCTGCGGGTAGGTCAGCCCGTCGATCTGCGACATCAGGAAGGCCTGGCGGGTTTTCTCCGGCAGATCGCGCAACATGGCCTCGATGCGGTACAGCGCTTCGAGGATCAGCCAGCGAGTCTCCGGCGACGGCACTGCCTGCTCGGGCAGGTGCGCGATGGTTTCAAGGTAGGCGCGTTCGACTTCCTGGCGCCGCCAGCTGTCGATCATCAGGCCCTTGGCGATATGCGTGAGCAAGGCCCGTGGCTCGCTGCCAAACCCCGTGCTGCCCTGGCGGGTCAGCAGGCGCATGAAGGTGTCGTGGGCCAGGTCGGCCGCGTCGCTGGCGTTGCCCAGCTTGCGGTCGAGCCAACGGTGCAACCATCCATGGTGTTCGCAGTACAGGGCCTGGATATGCAGATTGAGGGGGGACGACATGCAGATCACCGGCGCCGGGGCCAAGGAGTAATTAAGAATTGATCGCATTCTAGTCTGCACAACGAAGCACGGCAACGCGCAAATTAATGTTATAGGATAACGCCCCTTTGCCACCTGACGTGCGACCCTGCCCATGACCGACGCTGTTCCGCTGCGCCAACGCCTGCTTTCCATCGACGCCCTGCGCGGCCTGGTGATCCTGTTCATGCTGCTCGACCACGTGCGCGAGACGTTCCTGATGCAGCGCCAGGTCAGCGACCCGATGAACATCGACGCCACCGAACCCGCGCTGTTTTTCAGCCGCACCCTCGCCCACCTGTGCGCACCGGTGTTTGTGTTGCTCACGGGTTTGTCGGCCTGGCTGTACGGCCAGAAATACCAGGGCCGTGGCGATGTGTCGGCATTCCTGTTCAAGCGCGGGCTGTTTTTGGTGGTGCTTGAGTTCACCTTGGTGAACTTCGCCTGGACCTTCCAGATGCCGCCCAGCGTGATCTACATGCAAGTGATCTGGGCCATTGGCGTGAGCATGCTCGCCCTCGCTGCGCTAGTCTGGTTGCCGCGCCCGCTGCTGATCGCAGTGGCGCTGGTGATCATCGGCGGGCACAACCTGCTGGATGGCCTGCATGTCGAGCCGGGCTCGGCGCTGCATATTCCGTGGACCCTGCTGCATGAACGCAGCTGGATCGACGTGGGTGACGCGCTGCGCCTGCGCACCACCTACCCGGTGCTGCCGTGGATCGGGGTGATCGCCCTGGGCTACGGCCTCGGCCCGTGGTTTGCCAAGGGCCTGCAGCCGGCCGTGCGCCAGCGCTCTCTGCTGCTGGCCGGTGTGGGCGCGCTGATCGGGTTCGTGCTGCTGCGCGCACTCAATGGCTATGGCGAGAAACCTTGGCAGGCGCATGACAGCGGCCTGCAGACGCTGATGAGCTTTTTCAACGTGACCAAGTACCCGCCCTCACTGCTGTTTGTCGCGTTGACCCTGGGTATTGGCCTGTTGCTGTTGCTGGCGTTTGAACGCGCGGGGCATCGACGCTGGATCGCGGTACTGGCGGTGTTCGGTTCCGCGCCGATGTTCTTTTATCTGCTGCACCTGTATGTGCTGAAAGTCCTGTATGTCGCGAGCGTTGCGCTGTTTGGCCTCAACCATGGCAACTACTTTGGTTTCGACAGTATTGGCGGGGTGTGGCTGGTCGCGCTGGTATTGCCGCTGGCGCTGTACCTGCCGGTACGCTGGTTCGCCAACCTGAAAGCTCGGCGCCGCGACCTGGCCTGGCTCAAATACCTCTGAGCCAGGCTTCCCCATGTTTTACCGCGTCAAGCCAGCTCGGCGCGCAGTTGACGCGCCGCCGTCACCATATGGATCAGCGCCGCTTCGGTCTCCGGCCAGCCACGGGTCTTCAGGCCGCAGTCCGGGTTGACCCACAGGCGCTCAGCCGGAATCCGCTTGGCCGCCTTGCGCAGCAGGTTGGCCATTTCCGACGCATCCGGCACACGCGGCGAGTGGATGTCATAGACGCCCGGGCCGATGTCGTTCGGGTAAGCGAAGGCTTCGAACGCGTCCAGCAACTCCATGTCCGAACGCGAGGTTTCGATGGTGATCACGTCGGCGTCCATTGCCGCGATGGACTCGATCACATCGTTGAATTCGCTGTAGCACATGTGCGTGTGGATCTGGGTTTCATCACGCACGCCAGAGGCGCACAGGCGGAACACTTCGGTGGCCCAGTCCAGGTACGGCTGCCATTGCGCCTGGCGCAACGGCAGGCCTTCACGGAATGCCGCTTCGTCGATCTGCACGATCTTGATCCCCGCCGCCTCCAGGTCGACCACTTCGTCACGAATCGCCAGGGCGAGTTGGCGCGCCTGCACTTCGCGGCTCACGTCTTCACGCGGGAACGACCACATCAGCATGGTCACCGGGCCGGTCAGCATGCCCTTCATCACCTTGTGGGTCAGGCCCTGGGCGTAGCGGATCCACGCCACGGTCATGGCCTTCGGACGGCTCAGATCGCCAAAAATCACCGCCGGTTTCACGCAGCGCGAACCGTAGCTCTGCACCCAACCGAAACGGGTGAATACGTAGCCGTCGAGTTGCTCGGCGAAGTATTCGACCATGTCGTTACGCTCAGCTTCACCGTGCACCAGCACGTCCAGGCCGAGGTTTTCCTGCACTTCAACCGCGTGCTTGATCTCGCTGTGCATCGCTTCGACGTACTCGGCTTCGCTCAACTTGCCGGCCTTGTACGACTGGCGCGCCAGGCGGATCGACGCGGTTTGCGGGAACGAACCAATGGTGGTGGTCGGGAACAACGGCAGGTTCAAACCAGCGCGCTGTTTCTGGATGCGCTGGGCAAACCGCGACTGGCGCCGGCTGTCCTTGGCAGCGATCGCCGCCACACGGGCTTGCACCGCGGGTTTGTGAATACGTGGAGAAGCCGCTCGGGCGCCTTGTACCGCGCGGCTTGCAGCCAGGGCCGCGAGCACGTTCGGTGCTTGCGGCTGGTTGACGGCCTGGGCCAGCACCGCGACTTCCGCGCATTTCTGTACGGCAAAGGCCAGCCAGCTTTTCAGTTCGGCATCCAGCTGGTCTTCACGCCCCAGGTCCATCGGGCTGTGCAGCAGCGAGCAGGACGGCGCCACCCACAGGCGGTCACCGAGTCTTTCATGGGCGTGCTGCAAGGTCGCCAGGGCTTTTTCCAGGTCGCAGCGCCAGACGTTACGGCCATTGACCACGCCCAGGGACAACACTTTATACGCCGGCAGGCGGTCGAGGATGGTCGGGTACTGGTCCGGGGCGCGCACCAGGTCGATGTGCAAACCATCCACCGGCAGGTTGGCGGCGAGGCCGAGGTTCTCTTCCAAACCGCCGAAGTAAGTGGCCACCAGCTTTTTCAGCGGGTCACGCTGGATCAGGTTGTAGGCACGCTCAAACGCGTTTTTCCAAGCCTGCGGCAGGTCGAGGACCAGGATCGGCTCGTCGATCTGCACCCACTCCACGCCCAGTTCCGCCAGGCGCTGGAAGATCTGGCCGTACAAAGGCAGCAGGCGTTCCAGCAAATCGAGCTTGTCGAAATCGCCGCCCTTGGCCTTGCCCAGCCACAGGTACGTCAGCGGGCCGATCACCACCGGCTTGACAGTGTGACCCAGCTCGCGGGCTTCCTGGACTTCTTCGAACAGTTGATCCCAACCGAGGTGGAATTGCTGGTCGGCGCTGAATTCAGGCACCAGGTAGTGGTAATTGGTATCGAACCACTTGGTCATTTCCTGGGCGTGGGCACCGCCGCAGCAGCTGTCGCTGACGCCACGGGCCATGCCGAACAGGGTCTGCAAGGTGGCTTTGCCGTCGGCCGGGCGGAACCGCTCGGGGATCACGCCAAACATCAGCGAGTGGGTCAGCACCTGGTCGTACCAGGCGAAATCACCGGCAGGCAGCAGTTCGATACCGGCCTGCTTCTGCAAGTCCCAGTGAGTCTTGCGCAAGTCACGGCCAACGGCGCGCAGGCCGGCTTCGTCGAGCTCACCCTTCCAGAACGCTTCCTGCGCTTTTTTCAGTTCACGGTCGCGTCCAATGCGCGGAAATCCAAGGGAATGAGCGACTGCCATGACAAAAACTCCAATCTGTTGAGAGGGAGCTATTGTCGGCAGTCGTCCATAGTGAAACAAACTCAATTTACTTTAGATGATCACGAGACTTTCTCATGATGGTCAACTATAAAAACGGTGCCACCGAAATGCGGCAGGTACTTTCGGCGGTGGATACAGCGAGCGCGCAAACGCTTTGTCACCCTCAGACAATTCGGTGCCGCCCTCGACCGCCTGCCCATTGCTCAGATAATCCTGAGGAAAGCTGTAGTGCAGGATGGAGGATTGATCATAGGCAGAGGTGGTCACCTCATTGGGGTCGACTGGCGCGAAATTATCATCGACATCACCGGGCTCCCCGCGGTCTGTGTAATCTTTGCGAATCCATTCCAGATCAAAGTCAAGTTTGCTTTGAGGGTGCTGATGCTCATGGTGTAAACCCAATGCATGGCCGAACTCATGCTGCACCGTTTGGGCGTTGAAATCGTTGAGCCCGCCCTTGAAACCAATCTCCATCGTCGCCTCGTCGTCAGCGACAGCGTCCTTACCTTGGGTACCAATGTAGGAATATCCTCCATCGACGGCATTATTAGCCTGAATCCTGATATCGCCGCCAGGCTTGTCAGTGAACTCCAGTTTCAGGTTGATATAGGGCGCCCATTTGTTGATGTTGTCCTTGGTGAATTGTTCTTGGGCCTTGGTCATTCCCATCAGAGAAATTCTGATGGTCGAGAACTGTGGCCATAAGGTGTCTGTTTTGGCGACGCCACGTTTGCCCCTGAGCAACGCTGATGCATCGACGTGCTGAGTATCGCCAGCTCGGTCATCCGGCGCTGAATAGGAAGGCAGTACGAATGGCTGGGTGTTCATACCAGTAATCAAAATCACGATCTCCGTAGTTGTAGGGTGTGGTGCCACGCCAAGGGGGAGGTGGCGACTGCGCCTGCGGCGCTCGGCTCCCCTCTCTGATCGACTCAACCCAACGTAAAAGGAAATCTCGCCCAGTGAAATGGGGCTGGGCGCTTTGGCTTTGGATACAGCGTGCTGATAAAGCGCTTGTCACCCTCTGACAGTTCATTGTTTGCCGTGGTGGTTACTCCACTGTTCAGATATTCTTGCGGAAGCGGGTAATGCATGATCGATTTTCGGTCATAGGGAGAAGTAACAGTATTAGCTGTCAGTTTGGAATAATTACGCCTGAAGGCCTCCTCGTCTGGGTTGTCTTGTCTAATAGCCTTTTCATTCAAGTCCAGCGTTCTCTCCGGGTGCTGGTGCTCATGCCTCAACCCCAGCGCATGGCCGAATTCATGCTGTATGGCTGCCGCAGTATAGGCACCCAATCCTGGGCGAAAACCAATCCTCATTGTATGTTCCTCGGGCTTCGCATCGGTATTGGCCTCGGTCCCCACGTGAGAGTAGCTGGCGGTATGTCTATCGGATCCCTTGATTCTTATATCGCCATCGGACTGGTGGGTGAATTCGAACCTAAGATTAACGTGAGGGGCCCATTTATTAATGTTGTCTTTGGTGAACTGTTCCTGTTCCGCTGTCATGCTGAGCAGAGAAATCCTGAGCGTTGAATTTTGTGGCCACAATCGGGTGTTATCGGCCACCCCACGCGTGTTTCGAGACAAAGCAGAAACGTCGGCGTTATTAACCTGGCCAACGTCATCAGTAGGATCCAGGTTATAACCGTGGACGTTTGTATAGGCAGGCAACCCATTAATCATCATTAACACTCCGTGGCTGATTCACTGAACAGTCATTTATTCAGGTGTGAGTGTTGTGGCATCGCCGGCACAATCAGTTTCACGCAAGTGTTAAGCGCTTGTTTCAACAAGGTGCAGGTAGAACGCGTGGAACATGAAATACGCGCACCCCGCCAGCGCCAACCCCATACAGCGGTTGAACCACGTAAACGCCGCTGCCCCGCTGATCCGCCGCCCCAGCAGCGCGCCGAGCAACGCGTACAGCCATGGCGCACCTACCGCGCCCAGCCCGAGCAGGGCCGAAACGCCAGCTATTGAAGCCCCGGTGATATGTGCGGCGGGCAACATCACACTGGTGATCGGCAATACCGCCACAATGCCCTTGGGGTTGAGCAGCTGGATCACCAGGCCATTCCAGAAGGTGAGGGCCTTGGCCGGCGCGCTTGAGGATTCCTCAACCACCGTGCGCGCGGTGAACACCTGGTACGCGAGGTACAGCGTATAAAACCCGCCGACCAGCGAAATATACGGCAGCGCGGCCTGGGAGATGATCGCTTCACCGGTGTAGCCGAACAGCACGAACATCAGCAGCATCGCGCTGCCCACGCCGATGTAGAACCCGCTGGAACGGCGGAATTTGCCGGTGAGCCCGGCGTTCAGGCCCATCAAGTTGACGGGCCCGGGGCTGTACATGACGCTGAAGGCGTAGAGGAAGATGTCCATGGGGAACCTGCAGTAGTAGAAGTGCTACGAGTCTACTGAGGCGCTCTGGGCGCAATCTTGTACGTTTGTGGTTTGGTCGCCCTGCATCCAATATGCGTACTATGCTCAAAATCAAACATTCAAATGAGTCCCCATGATCAATGCCAGCCTGCGCAGTCACCTGACCCTTTGGTTTGCCGGTTTATCGCTGCTCACCCTGCTGAGCGTGGGCTTCTATGTGGGCCACATCGCCACTGAACAGATGAAGCAAGCCAGTGGTAATGCGCTGCTGAGTACCGCGCGTTCCACTGCGGCATTGCTGGCGGTGCAGCTGCGCGAGCGTCAGTTGGAAGTGTCGTTGCTGAGCAAGGCGCCGATCATGCGCAAGGGCGACCTGGACGCGCCGGATATCCTGACCTTGATGGAACTGCGCACCCAATCGCGGGCCGAGTACGCATGGATGGGCGTGGCAGACGCCGACGGGCGTGTGCACCAGGCAGTCAACGGGCTGCTGGTGAATCAGTCCGTACAGCAACGCCCATGGTTCCAGGCGGGCATGCGCGGCGAATACACCGGCGATCCACACGAAGCGGTGTTGCTGGCCAAACTGCTGCCGGGAACAGCCAATGGCGAGCCGCTGCGCTTCATTGATTTCGCCGCGCCAATTCGCAACGCCGCCGGCGAAACCATCGGCGTGCTGGGCGCCCACGCGCACTGGCGCTGGGTGACGCAAATCGTCGACTCCGCGACGATGCAAAAGGATGCCCAGCCCGAGCTTGAAGCCTTGATTGTCGACTTCGACGGCAAAGTGCTCTACCCCGAGGCGCTGGCGGGTGAGCAGATGCCGCAGGCGAACCTCGGCAAAGCGTCGGGCTGGTCCACCGGCAACGGCTACGTCACCGCGTCGGTGGCGGTGCCCAGCCCGTCGAATGCCAAAGTGAGCTGGTACATCATGGTGCGCCAACCCTTGGAAGTCGCGCTGCAACCGGCGCGCGTGCTGATGTACAAACTGTTGCTGCTGGGCATGCTGGCGGCGCTGGGGTTCGGGCTCGTCGCCTACTACCTGGCGTCCACCCTGAGTCGACCGATCGAGCGGCTGGCCAAATCCGCCAAACAGGTGCAGGACCATCAGCCCGGCGCGGTCTTCCCCCAGGAACACCCCGTGCTGGAAATTGCCCAGTTGGGGCGTTCGCTGACCGGCATGACCCAGTCACTGCTCGCCAAGGAACGCGAACTCAAAGACGCCAACGCCTCCCTGGAAGCCACGGTCGCGCAACGCACCGCCGACCTCACCCAGGCCAACGCCGACCTGCTGAAACTGGCCACCCATGACGCCTTGACCGGCGTCTACAACCGCCGCCGTTTCGATGAAAAACTCGCCGAAAACAGCCTGTTGTTCCAACGCACCGGCCGCACCTTTGCCCTGCTGCTGATCGACGCCGACTACTTCAAGCGCGTCAACGACACCTACGGCCATGCCATCGGTGACGACGTGCTGTGCCAACTGGCGGCCTTGATTGAAAACACCACCCGCGCCACTGATTTTGTCGCGCGCTACGGCGGTGAGGAATTTGCTGTGCTGCTGCCCGAAGTCGAAGAGCCCGACAGCCCCGAGGTGGTCGCCGAAAAAATCCGCGCAGCCGTGGAAGCAGCGGTATTTCCAACGGTGGGCCATGTGACCGTAAGCATCGGCGTCGGCGTGGCCGAGCCTTCGGACCGGGACTCGCTGGCGCTGCTCAAGCGTGCAGACATGCGCTTGTATGAGGCCAAGGGCGCGGGCAGGAATCAGGTGGCGTGAGGAAGCAAGCTCCCTCACTACAGGAAGGTCGTTACAGCAACGGGATCGAATAACTCACAAACACCCGATTCTGGTCCTGGTCCCGTGCCACCTCACTGCGCGACACACCGTTGCGCCAGCCGAAGCCGAGGTTCTTGAACGTGCCGCTCTGCACCACGTAATCCAACGAAACATCCCGCTCCCATTCGCTGGCATCGTTGCCGCTGGCGGTGAGGATGTGGTCACCCTTCAAGTACATCACCGACGCCTTCAAGCCCGGTACACCGAGCGACGCGAAGTCATAGGCGTATTGCGCAAAGGCCGTGCGTTCGCCCGCCTGGATAAAGGTCTGCACGGTACGGTCGGTGTAGAGGTACAGGCTGGCGCCGCCCTGCCCTTTGTTGACCAGGCCACCCTGGTTGAGTTGGGCGAAGTTGCTGTCGTCCGAGACTTGCTGGTAACCGGCGGTAATCGCGTGCGGGCCCAGGGAGTAGATGAACGCGGCGCTCCAGGTGTTGTTGTCGATTTCACCGTTGCCGTTCTTGGTATAGCCGCCCAGTTTGTAGCCTTCGGCGCGGCCGGCGACGCTGCTGTTTTTACCGTCGGAGGTGGTCTTGAAGTAGCGTAGGTCGGTCTTCAATGAACCGTAGTCGCCCAGTGGCAATACATGAATCAGGCCGGCAAAGTGTTGTTGGTAATAGTCTTCGAGGTTGGCGTAGTAGTACTGGACCATCAGGTCCTTGGTCACCTGGTAGTCGGCACCGGCGTAGTTGAACTTGTTGCTTTCCTGGGTACCGCCCGCTGCCGCCAGGCCGCTGCGGTCGCTGGAGCCACGCCCGGTGGTGTGCTGGAGTTGGCCGCCGATCAGGGTCAGGTTGTCGATGTCCTTGCTGGTGACTTGCCCGCCCTCGAAGGACTGCGGCAACAGGCGTCCGTCGTTGCTCACCAGAATCGGCAGGTTCGGCCGCAGGTAGCCGTAACGCAGTTCGGACTTGGCGAAACGCGCCTTGGCCGTCGCACCGCCACGGGCCCAGTTGTCGGCGGCCTTGCCGTCATCGTTGGGGATCATCGAACTGCCCACGTGGCGGCCGGCGCCGCTGTCGAGGGTGATGCCAAGCATGCCCACGGCGTCCAGGCCAAAACCCACGGTGCCGTCGGTAAAGCCCGATTGGTAGTTGAGGATAAACGCCTGGCCCCACTCTTCGGTCTTCGACGGGGCGGCGGCGCCGTCACGGTTGTCGTTGTTGAAGTAGAAGTTGCGCAGGCTCAAGTTGGCTTTGCTGTCGCTCAAAAAATCAGCCGAGGCCAGGGGGCTCAGGGCAATGCCCAGGCTACCGGTCAACAGGCTTAATACATTCACAGTGGCTTTCATCAGCACGAACTCCGGCGCGGAATGCATATTCCGGGCGCAAAAAACAGGCAGCAGGATGCCGTCGGCCACACATGAATTGGCCGGGGCGTTAAGGAACAGTCAGGTGTTTAGTTGAGCGAAGTGAACCTCCGAAAAACCTCAGTCAATCAGTCCTTGAGCGTCATAAAACGGGTACGGCCCCGGGTACTCCCCGAACACGCCGTTGTGGCTGATCAAACCTTGTTGCGCCTCCCAGCGATGCAACAAATAGCCCGCCGGCTCCAGGTTGAAATGCGCGGGCGCCGCTTCTTGCAAATCCAGCACGATCTGATGGGAAGTGCCGGGGCAGACACAGCTCAGGCTGCCGCCGAAACGCCGCTGCATCGGCCGGTGCAGATGGCCACACAACAGGCGCTCGACTTGCGGGTGGCGGGCGACGACCTGCTCCAGCGCGGCGGCGTTGATAAAGGGTTCACGGTCCATATGGCCGATGCCGCTGATAAACGGCGGGTGATGCAGGATCAGCAACGTCGGGGCATCAGGGCGCCGTGACAACTGCTCATCGAGCCACTGCAATTGGCTGTCGAGTAGCTGCCCGCCATGACCGCCGGGGATGGTCGAATCCAGGCCGATCAGGCGCAGCGGGTGCTCGTCCACCACCCAGTCCAACGGGCCATCCGCCGATGCCGGCAAATAACCGTGATCACGAAACGCTTCCAGCAACGGCCCGCGAATGTCGTGGTTGCCGGGCACCAGGTAGCACGGCATGTGCAGGCGCGCCAGCTCGGGGTGCAGCACCGCGTATTCATCGGCGCGGCCGAAGTCCACCAGGTCGCCGCTGACCACCACGATGTCGGGCCGTGGGTGGCTGGCGTTCAGATGGTCGACGGCGCGGCGCAGTGCGCCGAGGGTATCCACCACGCCATAGGTCAGGCGCTGGCCGGCTTTAAGGTGCAGATCGCTGATCTGCGCAACAAGAAACGGACGGTTCAAAAGTCGACTCTCAAGCATTCAAGGTGAACAACATATGCGGCGCGATGGCCAGGGCCATCGGTGCGCCGACGGCGTAGAGCTGGTTGTCGCTGCTGTCCACCAACAGCGGCTGCGGGCCACCCACGTCCACCAGCAGACGGCTTTGCGCGCCCTGGAAAAACTGCGCCAGCAGATGGCCGTGCAGGTGCCCCTCGCCTTCCATCACCCGCAGGTGCTCGGGGCGGCAGTACAGGGTTGCAGGCACGCTCGCCTCATGCCACGGCACTACGCCGCCACAGACGTTCAAGCCATGCGTCGATTGCCCGAGCACCGTGAACGCATTGAGGTTGCCGACAAAGCCTGCGACGAACGCGTTGGCTGGCTTCTGGTAGATCTCACGCGGACTGGCCAACTGCGCAATACGCCCGTGCTCCATCACCAGGATGCGATCGCCCAGGGCCATGGCTTCGCCCTGGTCATGGGTGACAAACACCGAGGTGATCCCCAGGCCGCGCAGCAGTTGGTCCAGCTCGCTGCGCAAACGCTCGCGCAGCTGTGCATCGAGGGCCGCCAAGGGTTCATCGAGCAACAGCACTTTCGGGCGCGGCGCCAAGGCGCGGGCCAGGGCCACGCGCTGGCGCTGGCCACCGGACAATTCGTGGATGCTGCGCTTGCCGTGCTGCTGCAAACCCACCAGTTCCAGCAACTCGTCGCAGCGCTTGTTGCGCTCGGCCGACGGCACGCCGCGAATCTTCAAGCCGTAGACGATATTGCCGGCCACATCCAGGTTGGGAAACAGCGCGTAATTCTGGAACACCATGCCCACATCGCGGCGCTCGATGGGCAGGCGGGTCACGTCCTGATCGCCGAAAAACACTTGGCCCACGTCCGGCCGTTCCAGGCCGGCAATCAGCCGCAGCGTGGTGGTTTTGCCGCAGCCGGACGGGCCGAGAATCGCCAGGGTTTCGCCGCCTTCGACGGTCAGGTTCAAATCATGCACGGCCACAGTGCCGTCGGCGAACGCCTTGCGACAGCCTTGCAGGCGGATAGTGATAGCGGTCATCGACGCTCTCCACGGGACAAACGGGCGCTGATGGCCTGCAACGCAATCAGCAGCGGCACGATCATCAGCAAAAAGATAAGGGTGTAGGCGCTGGCGATTTCCAGGCGCGCCGAGGCGTAGCTGTCGGCCAGGCCCACCGGCAAGGTCTTGGTCATCGGCGTGTGCAGCATCCAGGTCAAGTTGAACTCGCCCAGGCTCAAGGTGACGACCATCAGTACACCGGCGAGAATCCCCGCCCGGCAGTTGGGCACCACCACGCTGAAAAAGCGTTTGATCGGCCCCGCGCCCAGGCTGGCCGCCGCCTCTTCCAGCACCGGCAGTTGCTGGCGTTGCATCACCGCCATCACCGGGCGCACCAGAAACGGTAAGGTGAACAACACATGGCCAACCAAAATGAACAGCCAACTGCTGCGGAACGTGCCGAACTGGCCGTAGGTCAGCAGCAGGGCCAAGGCACTGGCCAGGCCGGGCATGGCCACCGGCAGCACCATCAATTCTTCAAAGGCGCGGCTGAAGCGGTTGTTCATGCGCACCAGGGCGTAGGCCGCCGGAACACCGACCACGCAGACGCACACGGCGCAGGCCACGGCCAATCGCAGCGACAGCCAAACGGTTGGCGAGTAGGCCTGCCACACCTGGATCAGCCAATCGAAGGTCAGGCCGCTGGACACGCCGACAAAGAAATTACGCGTCAACCCGGCCAACAGCGACATCAGCACCGGCACCAACATAAAGGCGCACACCAACAGGGTGAACAGCAGTTGCAGCACAAACAATGATGAGCGCTTCACAGGACCGTCCCCGCGTTTTTCACCAGCCGCCGCGTCAGCAGCAACACCGCCCACGTCACCGCGCCGAGCACCACCGACAGCGCGGCGGCGACGGCAAAGTTGGCGTAGTTGGTGAACACGTTATAGATCGCCACCGGGGTCACGTTCAGCCGCGTGCCCAAGGTAAAGGCCGTGCCGAACGCGCCCATGGAGGTGGCGAAGCAGATCGCGCCGCAGGACGCCAACGCGGGCGCCAGGCCCGGCACGATCACATCGCAGACCACGCGCCAGTGCCCTGCCCCCAGCGAATGCGCGGCTTCCTCCAGGCTGCGGTCAAGGCTTTCGCAGGCGGCCATCACCGTAAGGATCACCCGTGGGATCGAGAAGTACAGGTAGCCAACGAATAACCCGGCCAACGAGTAGGCAAAGATCCAGCGCTCACCCGCCAGTTGCAGCCCCAGGGACGCCAGCAGGCCCTGGCGCCCTGCCAACAGGATCACCAGAAAGCCCACCACCACACCCGGAAACGCCAGCGGAAACGTCAGCAAGGCCACCAAGGCCGAGCGCCCGAAAAAGTGCTGGCGCGCCAGGAACACGCCGCTGATGCCACCGATCAACAACGCGCCCAGGGTCACGACCACCGCCAGCACCAGGGTTTGCCCCAGGCTGCCGAGGTATTGCGCGCTGCTCAGCACTTGCCAGTAACCGCTGCCGTTGCTGTCGCGACTCTCGGCGCCGAGCACCATCAGGTGCGCCAGCGGCAACAGCCAGAACGCGAGCAGCACGGCCAACGCCGGGGCCAGGGCCCAGGCGGCCTGTCGGGATGACGCTGCCACTTACTTGACCTCGTTCAGGTAACGGGCGGCGAAGGCTTCCTGCACAGCGGCCATTTTTTCGTAGTCGACCACGCCGGCCCGCGCATAGTCGCTGTCGGGCAGGAATTGCGCGGCGACCTCGGCCGGCATTTTCATCGGGCGCACCGGGCGCAGGTAAGCCTTGGCCCACAGCGCCTGGCCTGCGTCGGAGAGCACGAAGTCGAGGACTTTTTCGGCATTGGCGCGGTGCGGCGCGTTGGCCACCAGGCTCATCACGTAAGGCACGCTGATGCTGCCTTCCTTGGGAATCACGAACGCCACATTGGCGTTGTCTTTATAGCGCGCGCGGTAGGCGTTGAAGTCGTAGTCCACCAGGATCGGCAACTCACCCGACAGCACTCGCGCATAGGCGGTTTGCTTGGGCACGATGGGCGCGTTTTTCGCCAGCTTCTGGAAGTAGTCGATGGCCGGGGCGAAGTTGTCCAGGTCACCGCCCATGGCGCGGTTGATCGCCACCGCCGAGACATAGCCGACAAACGCGCTGGACGGATCGAGGTAACCGACCATGCCTTTGTATTCAGGCTTGAGCAGGTCGGCCCAGCTCTGCGGCACCGGCAGGCCACCCAACGCATCGACATTAACCATGATGCCCAAAGTCCCGGAATGGATCGCGAACCAGTGGCCCGCCGGGTCCTTGAGACCGGCCGGGATCTGCTCCCAGGCCTTGGGTTTGTAGCCCTCGACCACGCCGGCCTTTTGCGCCTGCAGGCCGAAGGTCACGCCGTAATACACCACGTCCGCCACCGGCGCGGCCTTTTCGGCCACCAGTTGCGCCAGCGACTGGCCGGAGTTCTTGTTGTCCAGCGGCACCTGCACCCCGGTGCTGGCGGCGATGGCCTTGAGCTGCGTGCCCCAGTCGGCCCAGTCCGGCGGGCAGTTGTAGCAAATCGCGGTGTCGGCGGCCTGGGCCAGGCTGGCCATACCGCACAGCAGCACGGCGGCCAGGGTTTTACGGAATGCGCGCATCGGGGGTCTCCTCAAAGGGTTGAGTGCTTTCGCCCGGCCGGATATGGCAAGGCAGGCAATGGGAAATCGGGTGGTTGCCGGCGATCTGCGCCAGCAGTTGGTCAATCACGGTGCTGGCGAGCAGCGCGATCGGCTGCACCACGCTGCACAGGGTCGGGTGCATCTGGGTGCCGAGGGCGATGCCATCAAAGCCCATCACCGACAGTTGCTCGGGCACGTTCCAGGCATTGCGGCGCAGTTCGGCGATCAGGCTGATGGCCAGAAAATCGTTGGAGCACACCAGTGCCGTCGGCGCGTCAGGGCCCTGGAGGAAGGGCGCGATGGCGGCGAATTCGGCCTGGGTGTGGGCCGGCATTTCGATCACCGGGCGGCTTTTGAGGCCGTATTCCTGCATGGCATCGCAATAGCCGGCGTAGCGCAGGCGAGCGCGGTCCGATTGCAGCGCCGGGCCGGCGACCATGCTGATGCGTCGGTGCCCCGCTTCCAGCAGGTACCGCGTGGCCAGCGCCATGCCCGCGCGGTTGTCGACCGACACGGCGCTGTAATTGGGGTTACTCGGTTGGTGATACGCCAGCACAAACGGCGTCTGCTCGGTGTTCAGGCTGCTGAGCACGCTGTTGCTTTCGGCGTCGGTGACCGTCAGCACCAGGCCGTCGACGCGCTGGCGCAGCAGCTCTTCGACCACAATGCATTCGCGCTCGCTGCTGTAGTCGGTGGTTGCCAGCACCAGGCTGTAACCGCGCAACCGCGCGGCACGCTCCATGGCCTGGAACTGCTCGGCGAACACCGGGTTGAGCAGGTTGGGCACCACCACACCGATCAGTTGGGTGGTTTGCAGGCGCAGTTGGCGGCCGAGCAAGTTGGGCCGAAAACCCAACTCACGGGCGGCAGCAAACACCTGCTCGCGGGTGGCCTGGCGCACCTGGTCGGGTGAAGCAAAGGTGCGGGCGGCGGTGGCGCGGGATACCCCGGCCAGGCGCGCAACGTCTTTCAAATCAGTCATTATCACTCGCTTGAGATCGATCTCATTGGCGAGGACAGTAACGGGGGAATGTGGCAGGAACGTGGTGGGCAGATGACGGTTTGATGGCAGCGCCCCTGCTGCACACCGTGTTAAATGTGGGAGGGTCAACAAACAATAGGCTGGCTGAGACACCGCAATCGGGGGCAAGCCCCCTCCCACATGAGATCGGTGTCTAGCCACAGATAGTCATACTCCGCAGGTATGTTTGGAAAACCGGCGCAGCAAAATCCGCCCACTAACCTTTCGATCTGTTCCAAGTGCGGGCACAATGCGTGTCCTTTTTTGGCAGGCACCGCCGCAGGCTCTCAAAAATGATCAAAACGCCGTACTACCTCATCGATAAACAGAAGCTTCTGGTCAACATGCAGAAGATCGCTTACGTGCGCGAACAGTCCGGCGCCAAGGCCCTGCTGGCGCTCAAGTGCTTTGCCACCTGGTCGGTGTTCGACCTGATGCAGCAATACATGGACGGGACCACCTCGTCGTCGCTGTATGAGTTGAAGCTCGGTCGCCAGAAGTTCGAAGGCGAGGCGCACGCCTACAGCGTGGCCTGGGCCGACGACGAAATCGAAGAGATGCTGGATAACTGCGACAAGATCATCTTCAACTCGATCAGCCAGCTGCAGCGTTTTGCCGAACGCAGCGAAGGCAAGACCCGTGGCCTGCGCGTCAACCCACAGGTGAGCAGCTCCGACTACCTGCTGGCCGACCCGGCGCGCCCGTTCAGCCGCCTGGGCGAATGGGACCCGGTGAAGATCGAAGGCGTGATCGAGCAGATCTCCGGTTTCATGTTCCACAACAACTGTGAGAACGGCGACTTCAGCCTGTTCGACAAAATGCTCCGCACCATCGAAGAACGCTTCGGCGCGCTGCTGCACAAGGTCAAGTGGGTCAGCCTCGGCGGCGGCATTCACTTCACCGGTGAAGGCTATGCCCTCGACGCCTTCTGCGCGCGCTTGAAAGCGTTCTCCGAGAAGTACGGCGTGCAGGTTTACCTGGAACCCGGCGAAGCGGCGATCACCAACAGCGCCTCCCTGGAAGTCACCGTGCTCGACACCCTCTACAACGGCAAGAACCTGGCCGTGGTCGACAGCTCCATCGAAGCCCACCTGCTGGACCTGCTGATCTACCGCCTCAACGCCAAGCTGGCGCCGAGCGAGGGTGAACACACCGTCATGGTGTGCGGCAAATCCTGCCTGGCCGGGGACATCTTCGGCGAGTACCAATTTGATCGTCCGCTGGCCATCGGCGATCGGCTGTCGTTCATCGACACCGCAGGCTACACCATGGTCAAGAAAAACTGGTTCAACGGCCTGAAAATGCCGTCCATCGTAGTGAAACAACTCGACGGTACAGTCGAAGTGGTTCGTGAATTTGGTTACGACGACTACCTGTCCAGCCTTTCTTAAGCTGGCGGATAAAGGAGAGATAAAGCAATTGAAAAAGAACGTTCTTATCATTGGTGCAGGAGGTGTCGCCAAGGTGGTGGCCCACAAGTGCGCGCAGCACAACGACGAACTCGGTCGTATTGCTATCGCGTCGCGCAACATCTCCAAATGCCAGGCCATCATCGACAGCGTCAAGGCCAAGGGTAGCCTCAAGGTGCCCGCCGACATCCAGGCCTTCGCGCTGAACGCCCTGGACGTGGAAGCGACCAAGGCCCTGATCCGCGAGACACAATCGCAGATCGTCATCAACGTGGGTTCCGCGTTCCTCAACATGTCGGTACTGCGTGCCTGCATCGACACGGGCGTTGCCTACCTCGACACCGCCATCCACGAAGAGCCGGGCAAGGTCTGCGAGACCCCGCCGTGGTACGGCAACTACGAATGGAACCACCTGGAAGAGTGCAAACAGAAGAACATCACCGCCATCCTTGGCGTGGGCTTCGACCCGGGTGTCGTCAACGCGTACGCCGCGCTGGCGCAGCAACAGCATTTCGACCGCATTGATTCGATCGACATTCTCGACGTCAATGCCGGCAGCCATGGCAAATACTTTGCCACCAACTTCGACCCGGAAATCAACTTCCGCGAGTTCACCGGGCAGGTGTGGAGCTGGCAGAACAGCCAGTGGACCAGCAACACCATGTTCGAAGTCAAACGCACCGACGACCTGCCGGTAGTCGGTTCGCAAAACCTGTACCTGACCGGCCACGATGAAGTGCACTCGCTGTCGAAAAACCTCGACGTGCCCAACGTGCGTTTCTGGATGAGCTTCGGCGAACACTACATCAACGTGTTCACCGTGCTGAACAACCTCGGCCTGCTCTCCGAGAAGCCGGTCACAACCGCCGAAGGCCTGGAAGTGGTGCCGTTGAAAGTGGTCAAGGCCGTACTGCCCGACCCGTCTTCGCTCGCCCCTGGCTACACCGGCAAAACCTGCATCGGCGACCTGGTCAAAGGCACCAAGAACGGCCAGCCGCGCGAGGTGTTCATCTACAACGTGGCGGATCACGAAGAAGCCTTCGCTGAAACCGACAGCCAGGGCATCTCCTACACCGCCGGCGTTCCACCAGTCGCCGCCGCGCTGCTGGTGGCGCGTGGCGAGTGGGACGTGCAGCGCATGGCCAACGTCGAGGAACTGCCGGCTGAGCCGTTCCTGAAAGCGCTGGACGTGATGGGCTTGCCGACTCGGATCAAGGATGAGCACGGTGACCGTGCGTGGGATGCGATTGCCTGATTAGGCGGTAGCTGACCGACCAAAAAAATGCGCCCTCCGGGGCGCATTTTTTGTTTGGGAAAATGGAGATTCCAAAACCACTGAAGCTTCAAATGTGGGAGGGGGCTTGCCCCCGATGAGGCAGTGTCAGTGATACATCTTTGACTGACACACTG
>NZ_JBAWDE010000101.1:0-3564 GCF_049590575.1 Pseudomonas sp. | reverse complement strand
CGCTGAGACAGTCACAGGTCCAGTGACTGACACTGCGCATTCGCGAGCAAGCCCGCTCCCACAAGAATAGTGTGCGACCCGTAAAATTGACGGGCTACCGTGACGTCTCAGCCCAGGCGAAACCGCGCGGTGTTGTCGCTCAATGCCTGGCTGCCTTTGCTCAGGGTGTCCGCTGCGCGGTTGACCGCGCGTGCGCCGTCCAGCAAACGCCCTGCGGCCTGGTCGACTTGCTGGATATTGCCGCTGACTTCATCCGCCGTCGCCGCTTGTTCTTCCACCGCCGTGGCGATTTGCGCCAGGGTGTCGGTGACGTTCTGCACGGCGCCAGCGATCTCGCCCAGTCGCGTGCCCAGCCCGGTGACCGATTCCGCATCGGTGAGCGCCTGCTCGCACGCGGCACCCATCAGGGTGACCGCCTGGCTCACGGTCGCGCGCAGGCTGTCCACCGTACCAGCTATTTGCGCGGTCGAGGCCTGGGTGCGTTGCGACAGGCTGCGCACTTCGTCGGCCACCACGGCAAAGCCCCGGCCTTGTTCACCGGCGCGTGCGGCTTCGATGGCGGCGTTGAGGGCCAGCAGGTTGGTCTGCTCGGCGATGCCCCGGATGGTGTCGACCACTGACTGGATCTGTTGGCCCTGCTGGCTGACTTGCTCCAGCGCATTGGCAGTGTCGGTCAGGCGCTGGTTGAGCTGCTGGATGCTGGCCGTGGTGCGCTGGCTGTCGCGGCTGCTGTCTTCGGCGATGCGCCGGGTTTGCTGGGCACTGCCCGAGGCTTGTTCGCAGCTGCGGGCGACGCCCATCGAGGTGGCCGCCAGTTGGGTCGCGGCAGCAGCAATCTGGCTGATCTGGTGTTGCTGGTCTTCAACTTCGGTCAGGGTGCTGCCCGATTGCGTATTGAGCGTCAGCACCGCTGAACCGAGTTGCTGGGTTTCGTGATTGACCCCCAGCAGGCTGGTGCGCAACTGCACCACCGCCACGTTGAGCGCGGTGCTGATCGCCGCGAGTTCGTCGCGCCCTTCTACCGCCACTTCCACGCACAGGTTGCCATCGCGCAGCGACTCGGCCAGCGTGGTGATGCCGCTGGCACTGCGGCGAATCGAAGCTTGCAGGCAGATGAACAAGTACAGCGCGGCCAACGCCAGCACGCCGAAGGTCAGCGCCAAGGGGATGAACTGCCGGTTCGCGTGGTCGCGGTAGTAGCCCAGGCGCGCATTCATCGAGGTCAGCGACTGAACGCGCAGCGCGCCGAGGCTGCTGAGCGTGGCGTCGATACTGCGCTCGAAACCGGCCGTGTCGAGCTTGATAGTGCCACCGAACACCCCGTCATCGAGCACCTTGAGTTCGCTGTCCAGCACCTGCAGGCTGCTGTCGTATTGCGCGGTCCATGGCTCCATTCCAGCGAACTGCTTGGCCTTGAGCGAGGCCGCGGCCTTGGCCAACTGGTCCCGCGCATCGCCGATGCGACTGCGCAAATCGCGCATCTGCAAACGGCTCTGCAAGGTGAACTGCCCTGAGGAGATCGACGACTGCCCGACGCTGGCCATACGGCCGATGCGCTCGATCAGGTCAGGCGTGTGCTGGGTGCCCATCTGCATGAGCATGTAGGTTTCAAGCCACGGATCGAGGATCAGGCCCGCGTCCAGGGTGATCTGTTCGCGCAGGGTTTGCATCGCGGTCAGGGCCGAGGTGAAGCGGTCGTAACCGTCCGGCCACCAGCCCACGGTGCGCAAGGACTGGGAGTCCATGCCCGTGACCGTGGCCTGCAGCCCTTCAAAGCGGGCCAGGGTGTCGGCGCTGGCGTTCTGGGTTTTCAGCGCATCGCCCAAGGCTTGCAGGCTTTGCAGGATGACCGGGAAATTCGCGTCCACCTTGTCCATCGCCGCTTTCGCTGCCGGCGTCGGCGCGTGCAGGATATCCGCGGCTTTCCAGCGCGCGGCCAGGTTGCGCTGAGCCGTCAGCTGGCCATCGAGCGAGTCCAGGGCCAACAGCTGACGAACGCCGGACTGTTCGCTGGAAATCACACTTAATTTTTCGCGATAGTCCTGGCCGATCATCCACAAGCTACCCGCCAGAGGCAGCATGAACAGGAAAAACAGAATCTGGAATTTGCGCGCAAAGCCGAAACGTCCGAGCAGGCGGATACCGGGTGATAACAAGCTGTGCATGTCCGACTACTCCCTCAAACCACCCACGCGGTGCACCGCGGGGCGAAGCCTTGAAATGACTAACGGCAAAACGCCATGTCATTGATTGAGAAGGCTCTAGCAAGATACGGGCCGCTGGTAGCGTGCCCCGGAATAGGCGGTTTGGCGGCCAATGGCCAACGCGTCATGCGCGAAAATGGGGCAAAAGCACTCAGGGTCTGGGGCACACCTGTAACCGTTAGCGCAACGACCGCGGCTAACGACGGACAAGACCCGGACTGCCGGCCTATTTGACCCGCATGTACTGACTGAAATTATTGATGTGATCGTCCAGGTTATCCTCAAGCATCATCCGGTACTGATCACAGAAATACTTCAACATCGCCTCGCGCGCCTCGGCCATCTCAGCGCCGGATTTGAAGTTGCGTGCGCTGGCCCAGGCGTTGAAGCGGGTGGTGCCGAACATCATCGAGGCACTGACCTCGCCGAGGTTTTCACAGGTCTTGAGCTGCTCGTTGGACAGTTCGATATGCGCGTCGGCGCGGTCGTAGAAAGCTTGGTCGGTGGTGTCAGCCATCGTCGGGGTTCCCGTTCAAACGAATAATGGGGCCTATTGAAACATATCCCATCCTCCCCGCTCCCCTTGTGGCGAGCGGGCTTGCCCCGCGCTGGGCTGCGCAGCAGTCTCAAAACCATCCAACCCTGGATACCCGACACACCGCACCGCGCCCATTTGGGGCCGCTACGCGCCCCAAAGCGGGGCAAGCCCGCTCACCACAGGGGATTGGGGACTTCTCCAGGTTGAACCTAACTCAGCAACGCAGTAATCCACCGGGCCTGCTGCTCAATCTCCTGGATTTTATCCAGCGCCACCGCCTGCCGTGCCTGTTCGAAACTGGCAAGGGTCTTGTGTTTCTGGCGCAGCATGCGCTGCCACTTGGCGAGGAACTCCGGGCTGCGCGCGCGCATCTGCAAGGGGCCGAAGTACAGCTGCTCGGCGGTGTAGGCCACAGGTCCGGTGCACTCGGCGATGATGATCTCGTAGTAGAAGCGGTTTTCCCGCAGCAACTCTTCGCCAAGGATGCGGTAGCCGTTGTCCATCAGCCATCGGCGCAGCGGTTGCTCGCCGCCGTTGGGTTGCAGGATCAGGCGTTCCCCACCGTTGAGGTGCGCCTTGCCGCCTTCCAGAATGTCGCGGATCGTTTCGCCGCCCATGCCGCAGACGCTGATCGCAGTGATCCGGTCTGCCGGTTTGATTGCCGCCAGTCCATCGGCCAGGCGCACGCTGACATGCTGCTCCAGGCCATTCTCACGCACGGTCCGTTCGGCCGCCTGGAAGGGCGTGCTCGCCACCTCCCCCGCCACCGCCGCCGTAATCACGCCACGGCGCAGCAACGCCACCGGCAGGTAGGCGTGGTCC
>NZ_JBAWDE010000100.1:0-1922 GCF_049590575.1 Pseudomonas sp. | reverse complement strand
CTCGGTGGCTGGCACTCCCTCATCGGGGGCAAGCCCCCTCCCACATTTCGATCCTCGTTCCGTCAGGCAGATCTGTCCTCAATAAACATAACAAGAGGCACCCCCCATGCACCCTGAATCCTTCACCGGGCAGGCTTCTCTCGTCACGCCCAGCAGAAAGCGTTTCTTCATCATGGTGCTGCTGTTTATCACCGTGGTGATCAACTACCTCGACCGCAGTAACCTGTCGATTGCCGCCCCGGCGCTGACCAGCGAACTGGGGATCGACCCGGTACATGTCGGGCTGATCTTCTCCGCGTTCGGCTGGACCTATGCCGCCATGCAGATCCCCGGCGGCTGGCTGGTCGACCGGGTGCCGCCGCGCATCCTCTACACCGTGGCCCTGTTGCTGTGGTCGATTGCCACCGTGATGCTCGGTTTCGCCGCCAGTTTTATCGCGCTGTTTGTGCTGCGCATGGCCGTCGGCGCCCTTGAGGCGCCGGCCTACCCGATCAACAGCCGGGTGGTCACCACCTGGTTTCCCGAGCGCGAGCGCGCCACCGCGATTGGCGTCTACACCTCCGGGCAGTTTGTCGGGCTGGCGTTTCTGACGCCGGTACTGGCCTGGCTGCAGCACGCGTTTGGCTGGCACATGGTGTTCGTGGCCACCGGCGGCGTAGGCATTGTGTGGGCGCTGATCTGGTACGCGGTGTACCGCGAGCCGAAGGATTTCAAGGGCGCCAATGCGGCTGAAATCGAACTGATCCGCGAAGGCGGCGGCCTGGTGGACATGCAGGCGCAAGCGACCAAGGCGCCGTTCAGCTGGGTCGACCTGGGCATTGTGCTGAGCAAGCGCAAACTCTGGGGCATCTACCTGGGGCAGTTCTGCCTGAACTCCACGCTGTGGTTTTTCCTGACGTGGTTTCCGACCTACCTGGTGAAATACCGCGGGATGGACTTCATCAAGTCCGGCTTGCTGGCATCGCTGCCGTTTCTAGCGGCGTTTGTGGGCGTGCTGTGCTCGGGGATTTTTTCCGACTGGCTGATTCGCCGGGGCGCCACGGTGGGCTTTGCGCGCAAGTTGCCGATCATTGGCGGGCTGCTGATTTCCACTGCGATCATCGGCGCCAACTACGTGGAGTCGACGGCGTGGGTGATTGCATTCCTGGCGTTGGCGTTTTTCGGCAATGGCCTGGCGTCGATCACCTGGTCGCTGGTCTCGACCCTGGCACCCGCCCGCCTGTTGGGGCTGACCGGTGGGGTGTTCAACTTCATCGGCAACCTGTCGGCGATTGCCACGCCCATCGTGATTGGCTTTTTGGCCAGCGGCGATTCGTTTGCGCCGGCGATTACCTACATCGCGGTACTGGCGTTGCTAGGGGCGCTTTCCTACGTGTTGCTCGTTGGTAAAGTCGAACGCATCGAACTTTCAGATGGACGCTAAACCCCTGTGGCGAGCGGGCTTGCCCCGCGTTGGGGTGCGAAGCGCCCCCAAAACCTGACAACGCGTTTTCCCTGAAGAACTTTGGTGGCCTTGATGGGGCTGCTTCGCAGCCCAACGCGGGGCAAGCCCGCTCGCCACAACAGCCCGCTTTCCACAGTAAGCGGGCTTGTCCCATCGTTAGGGGGTGTTAGTTGAGAACGCCGTCCAGAATCTCATAGACGATGCCGGTGCCCACGGCGATCAGCACCACATCCGGCCCAGAGCGGCGCCATTCGTAACCTGGGTAAACCGGCAGGCGCGCCAGCGCGCGGTTGTCCAGGCGTTCGCCGTAGTAACCGCGAGGTAACGGTTGGCCGCGTACCAGGCGCACATTCGGCGGTGGCGGTGCGCCACGCGAGAACTGGCCGTGGTTGTCATGGATGATCTGCCGCACGGGGCCAAAATCCTGGGGTGGCCCGCCGCGACGGTTGTCCTGCGGGCCGCGATGGTCATCGCCACG
>NZ_JBAWDE010000099.1:0-80167 GCF_049590575.1 Pseudomonas sp. | reverse complement strand
TCCCCAGGCACAGGCCGGCGAGGGCGCTTATCCCCAGGCCAATCGCCAGGCGCCGCAGGCTCGACGCGCTGTCTTGCCACAAAACGTATTCACCGGTGCGTGCGTCGGCGCTGAACGCCAGGCGTTTTATGGCGTCGCCCATTTGCACGGCGCTGGGCAGCAGCTTGTCGTTGGGGTTTTCTGCCAGGCGCTCGGCCGAGCCCACGAAGTAGGCGAACAGCAGCAGGGCGAACGGCAGCAACACTAACAGCAGGCGGCTGGAGCGTTGTGGATGACGGTTGATCAGGCGCATGGCCGGGTCCTCTTACAGCTTGCCGTCGGCGGCCATCTGCACGTAGCTGGGGTCGAATTGCAGCTTGAGGTTGGTTGTGTCGCCGCTGGTCACGCCATTGGCGAAACTCATGCCCACGGCACTGGTGTCCTTGGCACCTTCGCCGAGCAGGCCGTGTTCAAACGAGAACTCGGCGACCTTGCGCATGGTCGCCGGCAGTTGCGCGCTGGTGGCGAAGGCCAGGGCTTCCTGGGGCGTGGCGAACAATTTGGTGGTGTCCAGCTGCGACTGGAACCCCTTGAGGTCGGTGCCG
The DNA here is from genome assembly GCF_049590575.1 of Pseudomonas sp. GTDB lineage: Bacteria > Pseudomonadota > Gammaproteobacteria > Pseudomonadales > Pseudomonadaceae > Aquipseudomonas. The sequence goes on along the minus strand of NZ_JBAWDE010000099.1, from coordinate 79,583 downwards.
GAGGCCTTGGCCATATGCTCCAGGGCTTCGGTGCTGGCGGCGCCCTTGGCGTTCATCAGCGCGACCACTTCAAACCAGGCACCGGTCAGTGCCTTGCCGAGCTTGGGGTTGTCTTTGAGGGTCTGGGTGTTGACGACCATCATGTCCATGATTTCGCCGGGCACTTTGCTCGAGTCGAACACTTGCGTGACGCCCGGCTTGGCCTTGATCTCGGAGAGCATCGGGTTCCAGGTCGTCACGGCTTGCACCTGGTCGGTGTTGAAGGCGGCGGCTATGTCGGCGTCGGAGGTGTTGACCACTTTCAGGTCTTTTTCCGTCAGGTCGGCTGACTCCAGTGCGCGGGCCAGCAGGTAGTGCGAGACCGAGAGTTCCACCAGGTTGACGTTCATGCCCTTGAGGTCAGCCACGGTCTTGCCGGTGCCCTTGAGCACCACGCCATCGTTGCCGTTGGAGAAGTCGCTGACTACCAGCGCGGTACTGTCCACGCCACCGGCGGCGGGGATGGTCAGCGCGTCCATGTTGGTCATGGTGCAGCCGTCGAACTGGCCGGCGGTGTACTGGTTGATCGATTCGACGTAGTCGTTGAGCTGGACCATGTCGATCTTGATCCCGTACTTCTTCGCCCACTTGTCGAGGATGCCTTGGCTGCCGGCGTACTCCCAGGGCATCCAGCCGGCGTAAATCGTCCAGCACACGCTGAAGTGGTCTTTGGTCGCGGCCTGAGTGGGTAAGCTCAGCACCACGGCAAACGCGGCGGCGAGCAGGGCGGGTAAACGGATTGAGGGCATGGGGCTTCTCCAGTTGATCGTGGGCGAGCAGGAGCAACGCGGCACCGTGAACGGTGGCTGTCTCCCGGGCTTTTATCCCGCCGTGTAACCTCAACTGGAGGTCGCCAACTCTCGGACCAGCCACTCGCTGTCAGCGAGCCGGAACCCTAGTCGGCCATTTGCAAATTGTGGTGCCGCGAACCTGTGATGAATCCTGCACGGGAGAGGCAAAGCGAGAGTCGTGCCAAGTGGCCAAGAGGCCCGGCTGTCCAGCCGGGCAGGGGAGGGGGAGGGTTCGCTTGAGGCGCGGGTGCCTCAAGCGGGTGCGCAGACGCACTGCAATGAGGCGGTTACAGCTTGAATTTGCTGACCAGCACGTTGAACGAGGTGGCCAGGCGCGACAGGTCCTGGCTGGACGCGTTGGTCTGGTGGGCACCCGCGGCGGTCTGGGTGGACAGGTCCTGGATGTTGAGCAGGTTGCGGTCCACTTCACGGGCGACTTGGGCCTGCTCTTCCGAGGCGGAGGCGATCACCAGGTTGCGCTCGTTGATCTTCGCCACGCTGGCGGTGATGCGCTGCAGTGCTTCACCGGCGTTTTGCGCGAGGGTCTGGGTGTTGTTGGCCCAGCTCAGGCTTTTGTTCATGGCGGCCACCGCGTCATCGGCGCCGGTCTGCACATCGCCGATCATTTTTTCGATGTCGACGGTGGAGGTCTGGGTGCGATGGGCCAACGCGCGCACCTCATCGGCGACCACTGCAAAACCGCGACCTTGTTCACCCGCGCGGGCGGCTTCGATCGCGGCATTCAGGGCCAGCAGGTTAGTCTGGTCGGCGATGCCGCGGATCACGTCGATCACCTTGCCGATCTCGCGCACCTGGCCGGCGAGGTCCGCGACCGATTGGGTGGAATCGTTGATCTCGCCCACCATTGAACTCATGCCGGCGACGGCCTGCTCCACTTGCTGGCGGCCGTCCTCGGCTTCGTCGGTGGCCTGGCGCGAGGCTTCCGAGGTCGACACGGCATTGCTCGCCACTTCGTCCACGGCGGCGGTCATCTGGTTCACGGCGGTGGCGGCTTGCTGGATTTCGTCATTCTGACGGGTCAGGCCACGGGTGCTTTCATCGGTGACCGCGCTCAGTTCTTCGGCGGCCGAAGCGAGCTGGTCGGAAGCGTTGGCGATTTCCACCAGGGTGCTTTTCAAGCCGCCCTGCATATCCGCCAGCGCCATCAGCAATTGCCCGGCTTCGTCGGTGCGCTCGGTGATGATCGCCTGGGTCAGGTCGCCCTTGGCGATTCGCTCGGCGCTCTCGACCGCTTGGGCGATGGGGCGAGTGATCAGGCGCGTGATCAGCACGCCAATGATGATGGCGATGATGAAGGCCAGCACAATCCCGCTGATCATCCAGGTCAACGCACTGTCGCGCAGTTCTTCAGCGCCGACCGCGCCTTCTTTGATCTGGCGGTTATTGGAATCGATCATCACGCGGATCAGCTCGCGCGCCTGGCGGAACAGTTCGTTGTTGGTGCTGTTGAGCTGCGCGCGGGCCTGTTCGACTTGCCCGCCGTCGAGCATCGCGATAATGCGGTCGGAGTCGCTGACGTAGTTGGGCCAGATCAGGTCGAGCTTGTCGCCCGCCGCCCGTTCGTCGTCTTCCAGCGGCGTTGCGCGGTAGGTGGCGAAGGCCGTCTGGCTGCGCTTGAGTTCGCTGGCGATGTCTTGGCGCACGCGGTCGCGGTCTTGCGCGGCGACGTCGCCTTTGCTCGCGTCCAGCAGCCGGTACAAACCACGGTTATGCGCAACCAGGCCGTTGAGGGTGGCTGCCGTGTTGGCGACGGAAACCAGGTTGTTGGAGAACGTCAGTTCCAGCGCACTGGAGAGCCGGACGACACCTTTGATACCCAGCAGGCCGACCCCGAGGGTTACCAGCGCACACAAAAGAAAGGACAGCAGCAGTTTGGTTGAGATTTTCATGGCTCGAATCCGGCGATAGTAGCTAAGGGCGCACGCTAGAGCCTCCTTGGCGAGGTGCGATGGCATAGTGACACTATCGCAATCGAGAAAGTTTCGAGCCAGATAAATTTACTGAATCGATAAAGCCAAATGATAGATAAACGCTATGCGGGTGGACACTCTTCCGCCATCCAGATTGATGTATCAAGTTGTTACCAAAACGCACCAGATTCGGATTTCGGTGTCCGATACCTTGTCATTCGGCAAAAAGCTGAGTGCCGCCCTCCAGCGTCGCTGGAGGTGCTCTTCCGCGGTCCAGGAGGCCGCCATGTATCGACGACTGCTGCTCAGCGCTTTACTTGCTCTCACCCTTTCCGCTTGTGTGCCCTACTACGATGGAGGCCAGACCTACTACCGTTCCGAGGTCTACACCGCACCGGCGCCTGCGTATTACTACGGCGGTGGCACGGTGTATCAATACCGCCAGGGTTACTACCCGGCGCCACGCTATTACGCACCGCCTCCGCGTTACTATTCGGCGCCGAGGTACTATCAGCCGGCACCTCGCTACTACCCGTCGGGGCCGAGGGCCGGTTACCGGCCTTACCCGAACCATGGGTGGGGTGATCACGGCGGTGGACGCAACGGCGGGCACGGTCGCGGTGGTGATCACGGCGGCGGCCACGGCGGTCACCGCTGACAGGCCTGGAATGCAAACGGCGCAGGAAGCGCCGTTTTTTGTGGGCGTAATAAATTAATAATCAGATAAGTCCGCCAACGGATGCCGGCCTTCCCACGCCTTAGTGAAATGCGCCTGTACCACCGCCTCCGGCACTGTGTTGATGTCCGGCCAATGCCAGTGGGGCGTCTGGTCCTTGTCGATGAGCCGCGCACGCACGCCTTCACCGAATTCCGGGTGCCGGCAGCAGTTGAGGCTCAGGGTGTATTCCATCTGGAACACCTGGGCCAGGGATAAGTGGCGGGCGCGCTGGATCTGTTCCCATACCAGATGCGCCGTGAGTGGGCAGCCTTCGCTCAAGGTCTTGCCGGCGCGGCTGAACAGCGGGTCGGCGTGGTCGCGTAAAAAGCTCAAGGCGCGCCAGGCGCAGCGGACGTCACCGACGTCCAGCCACTCGTCGATCTGCGCGCGGCGCGGCAGCCACTGCGCCTCTGGTTGTTGCTCGACAGCTTCCTGGGCCAGCGCTTTGAGCAGGCTGTTGAGCTGCATCGGAATTTGCTCCTGCCAATTCAGTTGCAGCAGGCCATCGAGCAGCTCGTCTTGTTGGTCATCACGCAGGAAACGGTCGGCCAGGCCGAGGTCCAGGGCGTCACGGCCGTTGATGTGCGCGCCGGTCAGGCCCAGGAACAACCCGAGCTTGCCCGGCAGGCGCGACAGGAACCAACTGGCGCCCACGTCCGGGTACAGGCCGATGCTGATCTCGGGCATGGCCAGGCGGCTGCTCGGCGTGACGATGCGCACCGCCGCGCTTTGCAGCAGGCCCATGCCACCGCCCAGCACGTAGCCATGACCCCAGCAGATCACCGGTTTGGGGTAGGTGTGCAGGCGGTAGTCGAGGAGATATTCAGCGGCAAAAAACTGCGCGGCCAGGGCCGGCACTTCACCTGGGTGTTCGCGGCAGGCCAGGGCCAGGCTGCGCACTTCGCCACCGGCGCAAAAGGCCTTGGGCCCATTGCCGCGCAGCAGCACGCACACGATATTCGGGTCCTTGGCCCAGGCATCCAGGCGGTCGCCCAGCGCCAGGATCATCGGCAAGGAGAGGGCATTGAGGGACTTTTCAGCGTCCAGGCTGGCGATGCCGATGCGGGCACCGTCGCTGCCGGTCAGCTCTTCGAAGTGCAGGTTCATCGTGACCTCAATCGAGAAAGTGAAGGTTCAGTATGATCGGTTCGTGGGAAAGTGCCGGTTGTGCGTCAGATCAATTGACAAGCGGGGTCAGCTTTCCTAGGGTTCGCGCATTCTTTTTCAGACGACGAACACACCATGACTGAAGGCGACCGTATCAAACTCGAACCCAGCTGGAAACATGCCCTGCGGGATGAGTTCGAGCAGCCCTACATGGCGCAATTGCGCGAGTTCCTGCGCCAGGAACACGCCGCCGGCAAAGAGATCTACCCGCCCGGCCCGCTGATTTTCAATGCCCTCAATTCCACGCCCCTGGACAAGGTCAAGGTGGTGATCCTCGGCCAGGACCCGTACCACGGCCCCGGCCAGGCTCACGGCCTATGCTTCTCGGTACAGCCGGGCGTGCCGACGCCGCCGTCGCTGGTCAACATCTACAAAGAACTCAAGCGCGACTTGAACATCGACATTCCCAACCACGGCTACCTGCAAAGCTGGGCCGACCAGGGCGTGCTGATGCTCAACACCACCATGACCGTCGAGCGCGCCAATGCCAATGCGCATGCGGGCAAGGGCTGGCAGTTCTTTACTGATCGGATTATCGAGGTGGTCAGCGAGCATCAGCCGCACCTGGTGTTTTTGCTGTGGGGCGCGCATGCGCAGAGCAAGCAGAAGCTGATCGATGCAACCAAGCACCTGGTGCTGACGTCGGTGCATCCGTCGCCGTTGTCGGCGTATCGAGGGTTTCTGGGTTGCGGGCATTTCAGCCGCACCAACAAGTTTCTTGAACAGAATGGCGAGACGCCGATTGAGTGGCGGTTGCCGCCACTCCAAGGCTAACTGCAGAAGGTACGGCGCTAAAATTTCTCGGGCTGACGGTTCCAATACCTAAACAACGGCTCCGCCAGAAACAGCACGAACAACAAACGCATCACCTGCATTGCCGTCACCAACGGAACCGACAGTTGCAAGGTCTCGGCCGTGAGGCTCATTTCGGCTATGCCGCCAGGCATCATGCCCAGGGTCAGTGAACGCAGGTCCAAGTGGGTCAGGGCACTTAAACCCACCGCCGCCAGCGTCGCCAGCGCCATGGTCAGCGCCGTGCCGATCAAGGTGCGGCCCATGAACGACGGCGCACGCCGAAAGAACTGCCGGTTGAAATGACAGCCCAAGCCGCTGCCGATCAGCCATTGGCCAATCTGGCTGCCGCCATCCGGCAGGCCGATGTGCAGGTCCCAGACCACGCTGGCCGTCGCACTCACCAGCAACGGGCCAAACAGCCACGGGTTGGGCTGACGCAAGCGCTGCCAGCCCCATGCCACCAGCGCGCCAACCGGAAACAGCACCGCCAGCCATGCCCAGCTCACCGGCGCCGGATGAAACTGCGGTGCGCCGCCCTCCAGCAAATACTTGAAGATCGCCGGCACACACAGCACCACCACCAGCACGCGCAAGCTCTGGCCCGCCGCGACACGGCTGAGCACCGCGCCATTGCGCGCGCCGAGGTTGACCATCTCGCCGGAACCGCCCGGCATGCTCGAGAAGAATGCCGTGGCGCGGTCTTCGCCGCTGCGGCGCATCAACCACACGCCGACAATGCTCGACAGGCTGGTGACCAACGCGCCGAAAAAAATCAGGCCGAAGTGACTCATCACTTGTTCGATCACCACCGGGGTGAAGTGCAGCCCGATGCCAATGCCGACCACCCATTGCCCGCATTTGCGCCCGCCGGGAATCTCCGCCAACTGCCACGGCGTCAGGCAACGCACCAGGATGATCGCCAGCAGCGAGCCGACCATGTAGGGCAATGGCCAGCCGACCAGGCTGGCCAGGTAACCGCCGGCCAGACCGACCAGCGGTGTTCCCCACCATTGTTTAAAGGTGACCTCAGACATCGGCCACGGTACGACGCTGCAGGGCACGTTTGCGGTAAATGCGCACCAGCGGGAACATCAGCATCAGCGCGGTCAGCACCCACACACCAAAGGTGATCGGGCTCGACCAGAGGATGTCCAGCGCACCGTTGGAGATCGACAGTGCGCGGCGCAGGTTCTGCTCCATCAAGCCACCAAGGATAAAGCCCAGCAGTACGGGCGACAGCGGGAAGTCCAGCTTGCGCAGGATGTAACCGAAGATGCCGATACCGACCATCAGGAACAGGTCGAAGGTGGTCGCATGAACCGCGTATACGCCGATTGCGGTAATGATCGCGATCACCGGCACCAGTGCCCAGTTCGGCACGGCCAGGATGCGCGTGAAGATGCGGATCATCGGGATGTTGAGGATCACCAGCATGATATTGGCGATAAACAACGAGGCGATCAGGCCCCAGACGATATCAGGTTGCTGTTGGAACAACAGCGGGCCCGGAGTGATGTTGTACAGCGACAGCGCGCCGATCATCACCGCCGTGGTGCCCGAACCCGGTACGCCCAGGGTCAGCATCGGCACCAGGGCGCCGCAGGCGGATGCGCCGATTGCGGTTTCCGGTGCCGCCAGGCCGCGCATGTCGCCCTGGCCGAATTTACCGCTGGCACCGGCCAGGCGTTTCTCGGTCATGTAGGCAACCGCTGAGGCCAGCGTCGCACCGGCGCCCGGCAGCACGCCCATGATGAAACCCAGCAGGCCGCAACGGATGTTCACCATGAACACCGCGCCAGCTTCCTTCAGGTTGAACATCATCCGCCCGGTGGCTTTGACCGCCTCCTGGCCACGGTGGGTTTTTTCCAGCAGCAGCAGGATTTCACTGATGGAGAACAAACCGAGCACCAACACCACAAACTGGATGCCGTCGGTCAGGTGGATGTTATCGCCGGTAAAACGGTACACGCCGCTGTTGGCGTCAATGCCCACGGCCGACAGGAACAGGCCGATCAAAGCCGCCACAAAGGTCTTCAGCGGTTTGTCACCGGCCATGCCGCCCAGGCAGACAATCGCGAACACCATCAGTACGAAATATTCTGCCGGCCCGAAGGCAATCGCCCACTTGGCCAGCAACGGCGCAAACAGCACCATGCCGCAGGTGGCGATAAACGCGCCGATGAACGAACTCCATGCCGACAGCGACAAGGCTACACCGGCCAGGCCTTTGCGGGCCATCGGGTAGCCGTCAAGGGTGGTCATCACGGTGGACGCTTCGCCGGGGATGTTCAGCAGGATCGAGCTGATCCGGCCGCCGTATTCGCAGCCCAGGTACACGGCTGCCAGCAGGATCAATGCCGATTCCGGCGGCAGGCCCAGGGCAAAGGCGATCGGGATCAACAGCGCCACGCCGTTGATCGGGCCCAGGCCCGGCAGCAGGCCGACCACCGTGCCGATCAAGGTGCCGCACAGCGCGGTCACCAGGTTGTAGGGGGACAGCGCAACGCCGAAGCCCTGGCCCAAATAGCCAAAAGTATCCATATCAGTTCTCCAGAACGTCGAGCAGGCCGAGGGGCAGCGGAACATCCATGGCTTTATCGAACAACAGATAAAGACCGATGGCCATCAGGCCGACGATCACCACGCTGGGCAACCAGCGGCCACCGTACAGGCGCGCCATAGGAATGCCGATCAGCATGCTGCTGAGAATGAAGCCGAGCGGTTCGAAGGTACCGGCGAACACCAGCAGCAGCGCGACGCAGATGCCGATCTTGACCAAGGTCTGGCGATCGAGTGCGGGCTCTTCTTCGGTGTGTTTGGTCGGCTGCGGACGAATCAGCATGTAGATCAGCCCCAGGCTCATCAGCCCAAGCATCAGCAGCGGGTAAGCGCGAGGGCCAACCGGCTCGTAGGAAAATGCCGCTTGATACGGCCAGGCCATCAGCGCGAGACCCGCGCAGACCAGCAGCATCACCGAGGCGAAAATGCGTTGTAAGAGCATATGGAACTCCTGGGCCGCTGCCCTTGTTGATGAGGGCGCGGCCGCGCAAAAGCGGGGCGATTACTGGATCAGGCCGAACTCTTTGGCTAGCACTTTGTAGTCAGCCACCTGTTTCTTGACGTAGGTGTCCAGCTCCGGACCGGTCAGGGCGAACGGGAACAGCTCGCGCTGGTCACGCAACTTGGCGAACTCTTCGGAGGCCAGCAGTTTGTCGAACGCTTCTTTCCACCAGGCGTAGTCGGCATCGCTGACTTTTGGCCCGAGGTAGAAACCGCGTACCACCGGCCAGACGATGTCGTAACCCTGCTCTTTGGCGGTCGGAATATTCTTCATTTCCGGCTCGTCCAGGCGCTCTTCGGAGAACACCGCCAGCAGGCGCATGTCACCGCTGAGGATGTGCGGCATGGAGTCGGAAATGTCGGTACTGCCGACCTGGATGTGGCCACCGAGCAGGGCGGTGGCGATTTCACCGCCGCCTTCGAGGGCCACATAACGCAGCTCGCGCGGGTTGATCCCGGCGGCCTTGGCGATCAGCGCGGTCTGCATCCAGTCCTGGCTGCCGACGGTGCCGCCGGAACCAATCACCACGCTGCCTGGGTCTTTCTTCAGGGCTTTGACCAGATCGTCGAGGGACTTGTAGGGCGAATCCGCTTTCACCGCGATCGCCCCGTAACTGGTGCCGACCGCTGCCAGCCAACGCACGGCGCTTTCATCGAAACGCCCGAACTTGCCTTGTGCCAGGTTCAGCAGCGAGCCGCTGGACCACGCTACCAGGGTGCCGGCGTCTGCAGGCCGCTGCGCCACCACCGCGTTGTAGGCCACTGCACCCACGCCGCCCGGCATATAGGTCACGCGCATCGGCTTGCTCAGCAACTTTTCGTTGACCAGCGCGCTCTGCGCCAGTTTGCAGGTCAGGTCAAAGCCACCACCGGGCGAGGCGGGGGCGATGCATTCCGGACGCTTGGGCTCTTCCGCGGCCAGCAGTTGGCCGGCGAACAGCATGCAGCCGGCGGCGAGGGCCAATTTACGCAATGAAAGGGTCATGTGTTTCTCCGTCTTGTTGTTATGAGTTGCTGCTTACCAGAGCGAGATGCTGTAGCTGACCAGCACACGCACTTCATCCGCATCACGGGCTGAATAGTTGGAGCGGTACGTCGCGTTACGCAGGCGCAGGGCCACATCCTTGAACGTGCCGCTTTGCACGATGTAACGAATCTCGGTGTTGCGCTCCCACTCCTTGCCGGTCTCGCCGTTCCGGAGCTTGATATTGTCACCCGACAGGTAACGGCTCATGAAACTCAGGCCGGGAATGCCCAGCTTGGCGAAGTCGTAGTCGTAGCGAGCTTGCCAGGAGCGTTCCTCGGCGCCTGCAAAGTCGTTGATTTGCACGAAGTTGACAAGGTACGGATCGCTCCCGTCGACGTAGGGAAAGGCGCTATCGCCGGACATGTGCTGGTAGCCGGCGCTGAGCTTATGGCCATTGAGGGCATAGCTGAACAGGCCATTGAGGGATTTGTTGTCGATCTTGCCGCCACGGGCGCTGCCGGTGTCGTCGCTGATCGCCAGCCGCAGGTCGGTGCCGAAGGTGCCAGGGCCCATCGGGCGCGACGCCACCAGGCCGAGGAAGTGTTGGCGGTATACGTTGTCGAGTTGGGCGAAGTGGTAGCTGCCGGTGATCTTGTCGGCGAACTTGTAATCCACGCCGCCGAAGTCGAAATGTTTACCGGTGGCGCCGGCAACGAAGCGGCTGTTGCGGTTATTCAGGCCGATGTCTTCGTAGTTGGTGTCGTCGCGGTCCTTGGCCTTGTTCAGGCGGCCGCCGGTAAACACCAGGTTCTTGAATTCCTTGGAACTGAGCAGGCCGCCTTCGAAGGTTTGCGGCAGGATGCGTCCGTCGTTGGGCTTGAGGGTCGGCAGTTCGGGAATCAATGCGCCGATCTTCAATTCCGTTGCGGAGATTTTTACTTTGCCGGTCAGGCCCAGCTTGGAGTATTCGTTGGCGGCGCGGCCGTCGTCGTGGGTGGGCAGCAGGCCGGTGCCGGTGCGGTCCGGGCTGGAGTCGAGCTTGACCCCGAGCATGCCCAACGCGTCTACGCCAAAGCCGACGGTGCCGTCGGTGTAGCCGGACTGCAGGTTGAGCATGAAGCCCTGGGCCCATTCGTCACGCTTGGATTGTTGCGCGCTCGTGCCGTCGCGGAAGTCGCGGTTGAAGTACATGTTGCGGGTTTCGAGGGTGGCGCTGCTGTCTTTGAAGAAGGCCGCCTGGGTAAGCGGCGAAAAGCCGGCAAACGCGGTGGCACTGGCAAGGGCGGTCTGGGCAAGGCGAGAAAAACGAACAGGCGGGCAAGCCTGTGGCTGTGTCGGCAGCATCGTTGGAACTCCGGTTATTGTTCTTATTAGGCGAAAACGCTTCGGGGCGTTTTTCAGTCGCGACCGTCGGGTCGCTCGGCGGGCACTACCCACCATGGCTGGATGCTAAAGCGCGAAGCTTTCACTAACCTTTCAGCTGTCTTTCAATGTTTTCGGGCTTCACAGGGCAGGATGCGCCTGTAAACTGCCCGCCAAAGCGTGGCGTCGACCACCCCTGAATGAGGTAGAAATCCATGCGTGTCCTCCTGGTTGAAGACCATCTGCAACTCGCCGAAAGTGTCGCCCAGGCGCTCAAGAGCACGGGTTTGACCGTCGATGTGTTGCACGATGGGGTGGCCGCGGACTTGGCCCTGAGCAGCGAGGAATACGCGGTGGTGATCCTCGATGTGGGGCTGCCGCGCATGGACGGTTTTGAGGTTTTGGCGCGCCTGCGGGCGCGTGGGAAAAATCTGCCTGTGCTGATGCTGACCGCGCGCAGTGATGTGAAGGACCGCGTGCATGGCCTGAATCTCGGCGCCGACGACTACCTGGCCAAGCCTTTTGAGCTGACGGAGCTGGAAGCGCGGGTCAAGGCGCTGCTGCGGCGCAGTGTGCTGGGCGGCGAGCGCCAGCAGGCTTGCGGTGTGCTGGTGTATGACCTTGATACACGGCGTTTCACTGTCGGTGGCGAGTTGATGACATTGACCTCCCGCGAGCAGGCCGTGCTTGAAGCGCTGATCGCACGCCCAGGTCGGGTGATGAGCAAGGAGCAACTGGCTTCCCAGGTGTTCGGCCTGGACGAAGAGGCCAGCCCGGATGCGATCGAGATCTACGTGCATCGCCTGCGCAAGAAGCTCGATGGCCAGCCCATCGCCATCGTGACCTTCCGCGGCCTCGGTTACCTGCTGGAAGCCCGCGATGCATAAGCCCAGCAGCCTGCGCTGGCGCCTGTTGTGGAACCTGGCGGTGTTGCTGGTGTTGTTGATGGTTGCCAGCGGCATGAGCGCCTACTGGAATGGGCGCGAGGCGGCGGATACAGCCTATGACCGCACGTTGCTGGCTTCGGCGCGCACGATTGCTGCCGGTTTGACCCAGGTGGACGGCACCCTCAGCGCCAATGTGCCGTACGTGGCCCTGGACACCTTCGCCTACGACAGCGCCGGGCGTATTTACTACCAGGTCAACGACATTGATCAGAAGCTGATCTCCGGTTACGAAAACCTTCCCGGCCCGCCTCCCGGCACACCACGCACCGACGACTATCCGGCGCTGGCGCGTTTTTATGACGCGGTGTATCAGGGCCAGCCGGTGCGGGTGGTGAGCCTGCTCAAGGCGGTCTCCGAACCGAACATGAACGGCATGGCAGAGATTCGCGTGGCCGAGACCGACGAGGCACGTGTCAGCATGGCCCGCAGCCTGATGGCCGACACGTTGCTGCGCCTGGGCATGCTGGCCATCGGTGCCTTGCTGTTGGTGTGGTTTGCCGTCAGCGCGGCGTTGCGCCCGCTCGAGCGGCTGCGCACGGCGGTGGAGGAGCGCCAGCCGGACGACCTGCGGCCCTTGCCATTGGTGGAAGTGCAGCACGAATTCGGCCCACTGGTGCGCTCGCTCAACCACTTTACCGAACGCCTGCGCGGCCAGTTCGAGCGCCAGGCGCAGTTTATAGCCGACGCGGCGCACGAACTGCGCACTCCGCTGGCGGCACTCAAGGCGCGGCTGGAACTGGGCCTGCGCGCGCAGGAACCTGCGACGTGGCGCAGCACCCTGGAAACCGCAGCCCAGGGCACAGACCGCCTGACCCATCTGGCCAATCAATTGTTGTCCCTGGCGCGTATCGAAAACGGCGCCCGCGCGATTGCCGAAGGCGGCGCCCAGTTGCTTGACCTCAGCCAGCTGGCGCGCGAATTGGGCATGGCCATGGCGCCTCTGGCCCATGCACGTGGCGTGGCGCTGGCGTTGGAGGCCGACGAGCCGGTGTGGCTGCGCGGCGAGCCGACACTGCTCAACGAGCTGCTGAGCAACCTCGTGGATAACGCCCTGGCGCACACGCCACCGGGCGGTAACGTGATCCTGCGGGTGACAGCGCCGGCGGTGCTGGAAGTCGAGGATGATGGCCCAGGCATTCCGCTGGACGAGCGGGACCGGGTGTTCGAGCGCTTCTACCGACGCAGCCAGCAGGGCATGGGCTCTGGCCTGGGGTTGGCGATCGTCGGTGAAATCTGCCGGGCGCACCTGGCGCAGATCAGCCTGCACGATGGCGCGCAGGCGGGGTTGAAGGTGCGCGTGAGTTTTATCGCCGGTTGATCAGTAGAACATTGAGCGCGCTTCATCCAGCTCTGCGCGTAATGTCTCGCTGTAGGGGTCGAAGCGCAGTTTCTTGATCGCGGGCAGGGTAGACACTTGCACGTTCGCCAGGGGGTGATCGGTGCCACGATGGCAATACAGCACAGCGACTTGCACCAGGTCGATGTAGTCCAGGCTGGCTGAATCGCGTTCGAGGTTCAGGTATTGCCCCGGCAGGTTTGCCAGCATTTCCGGGAAGTCCCAGCCCCCCAGCAGCTTGTCGCCCAGCAACGGGTGGATGCTGTCGATCACGTGGTTGAGGCTGACCGGGTCCGAGAGCAGCTCATAGTGGTCTTCGGCGTAGGTCAGGATCGGCAGCACGCCGATCTGGTGCACCAGGCCGCCGAGTGCCGCCTGGTCGGGCTTGAGGTGGCTATAGCGGCGGCACAGGGCGTAACTGACGCCCGCCACTTCAAGGCTGCGGCGCCACACATCGCGCATTTTCTGTTCGACCACCTCGGAGCGGGCGTGGAAAATCTGTTCCATCACCAGACCAATGGCCAGGTTACTGCTGTAGTTGGTGCCCAGTCGCGTGATGGCGGTGTGCAGGTCGGTCACTTCTTGGGTCGCGCGGAGCAGCGGGCTATTCACCACTTTGATCAGGCGTGCCGACAGCGCGGTGTCACGACCGATCACTTTGCTCAAATGGCTGATGCTGATTTCCGGGTCCTCTGCGGCCTGACGAATGTTCAGGGCCACTTCCGGCAATGTCGGCAGAACCAGGTCATCGTTGTCGATGGCCATCACCAAAGCCTGTTGGACTTTTTCCGCCAGCTTGTTCATTCATGATCTCTAGGGTGTTGCAAAAAAGTACGGCGACTAACGCTGGATCTCTCGATCACGGTCGAGTGGGTAGGGCAGGTCGAGCACTTGTAAACCGGGGCCTTCCAGGGAACCTACATGCACATCGCCACTATCGGCAGCTTCGGCTTGCAACACGGCCAGAAGTTCAATCACCTGGTCAGCTTTGGCGGCAATCACTACTTCGCCGATGGCGCTGTTATGGCTGGGGGAAAACAGCGGCGTGCCTGGCTCGGGCATTTGCGCCGCGTCGAGGCTCAGGCGGTACAGGCGGCGCTTGAGTTTGCCCAGATACTGCATGCGCGCGACGATTTCCTGACCTGTGTAGCAGCCCTTCTTGAAGCTGACACCGCCCACGGCTTGCAGGTTGAGCATCTGCGGGATGAACAGTTCGCGCGTCTGGGGCATGACCTGGCCGATACCGGCGCGGATCTGGCCCAGCAGCCATGCGTTCAGATCGGCTTGTGGCAGTTGTGCGGCCAATTGGCTGCGTACGGCTTCGACGTGTTCGGCGGGTACCCAGAGTTCACTGCGGCCGGGGGAGACACGAATGGCCACCAAATGCTCAGTGCGCGCGACGCTGTCGGTTTCGGCCGGCAGCTCCAGACCCAGGCTGGACAGGGCATGATCGGCATCGGCCAGGCCGAACCTTACCCACGCGGCGCTTTCGTCGGTGAGTTTGGATTTGGAAAATACCGCGTATTTCTTCAGGTCTGCCAACTGTGGTTCGAGCAGCTCGGAGGCCATCGCCAGGAGTACGCCGTCACCTTGCAACAGAATGCGAAAGCTCGACTGCATGCGCCCTTTTTGCGTGCAGCGCGCGCCGAGGCTGGCCTGCGTATCGCTCAGGTAATTGAGGTTGCAGGTCAGTTGGCCCTGAAGGAACTTGGCAGCATCGGAGCCGCGGACGGCGAGAACGCCTTCGTGGGACAGGGGACAGAAGAAAGCAGAGTCAGCCATGGGTCATCGCAGGTCAAAAAGTCATGGGTGCATCATAGAGGGGCGCCCGGTAAATGGATAGTTTCCGTATGGGGCGACCAAAGCCGACTGTTCCGGTGCCGCCGGGCCTGTATACTTGCGCTCTATTTGAGGAGGGCTCCATGGTCGAAGATGTAGAAATCAATCGCCTCTACTGGCACAGCCGTCGCGGCATGCTGGAGTTGGATGTGTTGCTGGTGCCTTTCACCAAAGAGGTGTACGCGACGCTCAACCAGGTGGATCGCGACCTCTACGTCAGGCTGCTGACTTGCGAAGACCAGGACATGTTCGGCTGGTTCATGGAACGCGCCGAATCTGAAGATCCGGAGTTGCAGCGCATGGTTCGGATCATCCTGGACCGTGTCCAGCCCAAATAACCGCTTCGAATGCCGCTGGCAGGCCTCACGGCTGTTGCTGGCGGCGTATCTCCTTGCCCAACTGTTCGCGTTGGGCTCGCTGGTTTTACTCGATCTCCCTTATTCAAGCCTCGGCATGTTGGTGTGCCTGGCGCACGCCGCGTGGGTGTTGCCGCGCCACATTCTGTTGACTCACCGTTCGTCGATTCGTGGCCTGCGCCGCGATGATGACGGCTGGCAGTTGTTCAGTGTCGCGCGGGGCTGGCACAGTGTGCAGCTGCGGCCGGAAAGTCTGGCGCTGCCGCTGGTGGTGATACTGCGCTATCGGCTGCCGGGGCAATGGTGGGCGCGGTCTATCTGTGTGCCAATGGATTCGCAGGCCGCCGATGTGCACCGGCGCCTGCGGGTACGGCTGAAGTTCAGCCGCCGTAGGTGGTTGGCACCAGAATAGTGTCGCGCGCCTCGGGCAACATCTGCGGGTAGTCGAGGGTGTAATGCAGGCCGCGGCTTTCCTTGCGCTCCATGGCCGAGCGGATCATCAGTTCCGCCACCTGGGCCAGGTTGCGCAGCTCGATCAAGTCACGGCTGACTTTATAGTTGCTGTAGAACTCATCAATCTCGTCCAGCAGCAGCCGAACCCGGTGCTGCGCGCGTGCCAGGCGCTTGTTGGTGCGAACGATCCCCACGTAGTCCCACATGAAGCGCCGCAGCTCATCCCAGTTGTGAGCGATGATCACGTCTTCGTCCGAGTCGGTGACTTGGCTGGCGTCCCAGCGGGGCAGGGCGGCCGGCACCGGAATGCGCGGCAGTTGCGCGAGGATGTCCGCCGCTGCCGAGCGGGCGTAGACGAAGCATTCGAGCAGTGAGTTGCTGGCCATGCGATTGGCGCCATGCAGGCCGGTGAAGCTGGTTTCGCCAATCGCATACAGGCCGGGGACGTCCGTACGCCCGTGCTGGTCGACCATCACGCCGCCGCAGGTGTAGTGCGCGGCCGGTACCACGGGGATCGGGCCTTTGGTGATGTCGATATTGAACGCGAGGCAGCGTTCGTAGACGGTCGGGAAGTGCGTCTTGATAAAGGCTTCGGGTTTGTGGCTGATGTCCAGGTAGACGCAGTCGATGCCCAGGCGCTTCATTTCGTGGTCGATGGCGCGGGCCACGATGTCCCTCGGCGCAAGCTCGGCGCGCGGGTCGAAGCGCTGCATGAAACGCTCGCCGTTCGGCAGTTTCAGGTGTGCGCCTTCGCCGCGCAGGGCTTCGGTAATCAGGAAACTCTTGGCCTGTGGGTGATACAGGCACGTGGGGTGGAACTGGTTGAACTCCAGATTGGCCACCCGGCAGCCTGAGCGCCAGGCCATGGCGATGCCGTCGCCACAGGCACCGTCGGGGTTGCTGGTATAGAGGTAAACTTTGGCTGCCCCGCCCGATGCCAGGATGGTGAAGCGCGCGCCGTAGGTGTCGACTTCGCCGCTGGCGCGATTGAGCACATAGGCACCGAGGCAGCGCTCGCCGTCGAGTCCCAGGCGTTTTTCGGTGATCAGGTCGACGGCGACGCGTTGCTCCAGCAGTTCAATATTGGGCCGTTGGCGTGCTTGCTCGAGCAGGGTCTTGAAGATGGCGGCGCCGGTGGCATCGGCCGCGTGGATGATGCGGCGGTGGCTGTGGCCGCCTTCACGCGTCAGGTGGAACTCAAAGCCGCCGTCGTCACTGCCGGCGTGTTCGTCGCGGGTAAAGGGCACGCCCTGGTCGATCAGCCATTGGATTGCCTCGCGGCTGTGCTCCACGGTAAAGCGCACCGCGTCCTCGTTGCACAGGCCACCGCCGGCGTTGAGGGTGTCTTCGACATGGGATTGCACCGTATCGGTGTCGTCCAGCACGGCGGCTACACCGCCCTGGGCCCAGAATGTCGAACCATTGGCCAGGTCGCCTTTGCTCAATACAGCAATGCGCAGGTGGCTGGGGAGGGTCAGTGCCAGGCTCAAACCGGCCGCGCCGCTACCGATCACCAGGACATCGTGTTGAAACTGTTGGCTCATTTGAAGGATTCCGCAAAAAGCGATCCAATGGGTTGGCGCAAACAGGACGCCTGGATCGGCGAATCAAAGGGTCACACGGGCCACTAGTATATAGAGGGGGGGAGCGGCACAATAGCCGGGCATTCGTGGCAATGTGAGATTACGGTGCGCGGCTCGGGTAGAATCAGCTGGTTATTGAAGCGGGAACTTTTTGCATAAGCCCCGACTCAATAGCAGGTTGCCCGAAAGCTGGGAAAACGTTGAGTTTATTGGCCCGTCGGGAGCATTGGACGCGTCAGAAAACCGACGACAAGATTATTCGCGCAGTCGGCATTGCCCGTGCTGCGTTTTTCGTGTGTGCCAAATCAGTGCATGCCGGAAACTTGCTTGGAGGGGGAGAACTTTTGCGAAAAGTCCGAGTCTATGTTTGCAAGCCTGATCGTTTAGTTATGCAAGCCTCCTTCAAGCACTACGAGGAGTGTTCATGCTAACCCAGGAAGAGGATCAGCAGCTGGTCGAGCGCGTTCAACGCGGCGACAAGCGAGCATTTGATCTGCTAGTGCTGAAATACCAGCACAAAATTCTCGGGTTGATCGTGCGGTTTGTGCACGACACCCATGAAGCGCAGGACGTTGCACAGGAAGCCTTTATCAAGGCTTATCGTGCACTAGGCAACTTCCGCGGTGACAGTGCGTTTTATACGTGGCTGTATCGCATCGCCATTAACACGGCGAAGAACTATCTGGTGTCTCGCGGGCGCCGCCCACCGGATAGTGATGTTAGTTCAGAAGATGCGGAATTTTACGATGGTGACCACGGCCTCAAAGATCTCGAGTCGCCGGAGCGTGCATTGCTGCGCGACGAGATCGAAGGAACCGTTCATCGCACAATTCAGCAACTGCCAGAAGATTTACGTACGGCGTTAACTTTACGTGAATTCGATGGTCTGAGTTACGAAGACATTGCGAGCGTCATGCAGTGTCCGGTGGGGACTGTAAGGTCACGGATTTTCCGGGCCCGGGAAGCCATCGATAAAGCCTTGCAACCGTTGTTGCAGGAAAACTAAAGACAGCGGCGACAGCCAAGAGAGGAACCGCCATGAGTCGTGATGCCCTGCAGGAATCGCTGTCCGCAGTGATGGATAACGAAGCGGATGAACTGGAACTTCGTCGAGTGCTCAATGCATTTGATGATGCCGAAACCCGTGATACCTGGTCTCGTTACCAAGTCGCTCGGGCGGTGATGCACAAGGATCTTCTAATCCCTCGTCTGGATATTGCTGCGGCTGTTTCTGCCGCGCTGGCTGATGAAGCCGTTCCGGCAAAAGCTGCTCGTGGTCCGTGGCGTAGCCTGGGTCGCCTGGCAGTGGCTGCCTCGGTGACTGTCGCAGTGCTGGCGGGTGTTCGCCTGTACAACCAGGACGAAATCGCCGGTGCCGAATTGGCCCAGCAGACTCAACAGCCAGTTATGGCCGGTCCGCAAGTCAAAGGCCCTGCGGTACTCGCCGGCTACAAGGAAAGCTCTGATAGCACTGGTCCTATGGCCAACGGTGTTCTGCAAGGGCAATCTGGCTGGCAGGACCAGCGCCTTCCGGGCTACCTGCGCCAACACGCACAGGAATCAGCCTTGAAAGGCACTGAAAGCGCTCTGCCATACGCTCGTGCCGCAAGCCTGGAAAACCGCTAAACCGTTAAGGAGCCCTATGCGCGCCATACCGCTCCTTACGCTTTTGCTCAGTGGTTGGTTTGCACTCCCCGCCCTTGCCGATGAAGCCCAAGATTGGCTGACTCGACTTGGGCGTGCTGAGCAGCAGCAAAGCTTTCAAGGCACATTTGTCTACGAACGTAACGGCAGTTTTTCTACCCATGACATCTGGCATCGTGTCCAGGATGGTCAGGTTCGTGAGCGGCTATTGCAGCTCGACGGTTCTGCTCAGGAAGTTGTGAGGTTGGATGGTCGTACTCAATGCGTCAGCGGCACCCTTGTCGCAGGTATTGGTAACTCACGTGATGCACCTTCACGTGCGCTTGATCCGCAAAAACTCAATCAATTCTATGAACTGGCCGTCATCGGCAAATCTCGCGTGGCCGGTCGAAATGCGGTAATTGTGTCGATCACACCGCGTGACCAGTACCGCTACGGGTTTGAGCTGCATTTGGACCGTGAAACCGCACTGCCTCTGAAGTCACTTTTGCTGAATGACCAAGGGCAGTTGCTGGAGCGTTTCCAGTTCACCAGGTTGGACACGTCTACCACGCCCGCTGAGCGCGATTTGCAGCCTACCCGTGACTGCACGCCTATTTCCGTTGCTAATAGCAAGGCGCCAGACGTGGTCCCGATGGAAACCTGGCACATGGAGTGGTTGCCGCCGGGCTTTCAGCTGACCAATAGCAGTGCACGCCAGGACACCCAGACCAAAGTCACGGTCGACAGCCTGATGTATGAGGATGGGCTGGCGCGTTTCTCGGTGTTCCTTGAACCCATCAGTGACGTAAGCGTCACCGAAACCCGCACCCAGCTCGGACCGACGGTGGCCGTATCACGTCGCCTGAACACGGTGGACGGCGAAATGATGGTAACGGTCGTTGGCGAAATCCCTATAGGCACCGCCGAGCGCATTGCGTTGTCGGTACGTGGTGAAAAAAAACCAACCGCCAAGCCGTGAGCTGTTAATCCTATGTTCATCCTGATCTTTCAGTGTCTACCCATGCCAGGTTGGCTGCCGAGAGCATGAAATGTCCGGATCAGCATTTTCACTTGCAAAAATCTCTTATGTTTTTTATAGGTCAGAGCCTGTCGGCTCTGGCCTTGTTTTGTTCGCGGAACAAAGATGTCGGTCGCAGTTTTCGGCGTTTCTTGAACCCTGTCGCTCAACCCTGCTCGTCGTAACGGGAGCTGTATGTCGATGCCACGTTTGAAGTCTTACCTATCCATAGTCGCCACGGTATTGGTGTTGGGTCAGGCCTTGCCTGCGCAAGCAGCCGATTTGCCTGATTTCACCCAATTGGTTGAGCAAGCCTCACCTGCCGTGGTGAACATCAGTACCACGCAGAAGCTGCCGGATCGTAAAGTCTCCAACCAGCAGATGCCGGACCTTGAAGGCCTGCCGCCAATGCTGCGCGAGTTCTTTGAGCGCGGTATGCCGCAACCGCGCACCCCGCGTGGCGGTGGTGGGGGTCAGCGTGAAGCCCAGTCCCTTGGATCTGGCTTCATCATCTCGCCGGATGGCTACATCCTGACCAACAACCACGTGATTGCCGACGCCGACGAGATTCTCGTGCGCCTGGCTGATCGCAGTGAACTCAAAGCCAAGCTGGTGGGCACTGACCCACGCTCTGACGTCGCTTTGCTGAAAATTGAAGGCAAGGACCTGCCCGTGCTGAAGCTGGGTAAATCCCAAGACCTCAAAGCCGGGCAGTGGGTAGTGGCTATCGGTTCGCCGTTTGGTTTTGACCATACCGTGACCCAAGGTATCGTCAGTGCCATTGGCCGCAGCCTGCCCAACGAAAACTACGTGCCGTTCATCCAGACCGACGTGCCGATCAACCCGGGTAACTCTGGCGGTCCGCTGTTCAACCTGGCGGGCGAAGTGGTGGGGATCAACTCGCAGATCTACACCCGCTCCGGTGGTTTCATGGGCGTGTCGTTCGCCATCCCTATCGATGTGGCCATGGATGTTTCCAACCAGCTGAAAACCGGCGGCAAAGTCAGCCGCGGGTGGTTGGGCGTGGTCATCCAGGAGGTCAACAAAGACCTGGCTGAATCCTTCGGCCTCGACAAGCCGGCCGGTGCCCTGGTCGCGCAGATCCAGGACGACGGTCCGGCTGCCAAAGGCGGCCTGCAGGTTGGCGATGTAATCCTGAGCATGAACGGTCAGCCAATCATTATGTCGGCCGACCT
The DNA here is from genome assembly GCF_049590575.1 of Pseudomonas sp. Classification (GTDB taxonomy): domain Bacteria; phylum Pseudomonadota; class Gammaproteobacteria; order Pseudomonadales; family Pseudomonadaceae; genus Aquipseudomonas. The sequence goes on along the minus strand of NZ_JBAWDE010000099.1, from coordinate 58,399 downwards.
GCCTCACCTGGTGGGCGCACTCAAAGCCGGCAGCAAAGCCAAGCTGGAAGTGATTCGTGAAGGCAAGCGCCAGAACGTTGAGCTGACCGTCGGTGCCATCCCTGAAGAGGGTGCCGCCCTGGATGCACTGGGTAACACCAAACCTGGCGCCGAGCGCAGCAGCAATCGCCTGGGCATTGCGGTGGCCGAGCTGACCGATGAGCAGAAGAAGACCTTCGACCTCAAGAGCGGCGTGGTGATCAAGGAAGTGCAGGACGGTCCTGCCTCTCTGATCGGCTTGCAGCCAGGCGACGTGATCACCCACCTGAACAATCAAGCGATTGACTCCACCAAACAGTTCACCGACATCGCCAAGGCGTTGCCGAAGAATCGTTCGGTGTCGATGCGCGTATTGCGTCAAGGGCGTGCGAGCTTCATTACCTTCAAACTGGCTGAGTAATCCACTCGCTGCACGCCAATAAAAAGCCCCACTTTCATTTAACGAAAGTGGGGCTTTTTTATGGGCGATAGGCTTAGCTCATCATTCCTTTCACCAGGCGTTCCTGTTCGATCAGCTCACGCTGGCGTGCGTCAATGCGCGACGACAGCGGGAAGTTGCTGCCAGCGCGACGCTTGGCGAAGTCCAGTTGCTGGATGGCCTGCTGGAAGTCGCCGACCAATGCAAAGTATTCGGCGCGCGCCTGGTGCAGGCCGATGATGTTGCCCGACTGGCCGCGAGTTTCGGCGACCTGGTACCACACATCCGGATCGTCCGGGCGAGACTTGAGCAAACCGTCCAAGGCCTTTTCGGCATCGGCGGTGCGGTTCTGTTTAAGCAGAAGGTCCACTCGAATCTGGTTCAGCGGGTAGTTGCCGGGATATTGGGTCAACATCCGATCGGTGCGCTGTTGTGCATCCGGCAGTTTGTTGTTGTCCATATCCAGCTGGATCAGTGCCAAGTTATAGGTAATGTCGTTAGGCGCGCTGGCCAGCAACGGCGCCAGATTTGCGCGAGCCTCTTTGAACTGGGAGCCCTTGATCTGCGCGATAGCCAAGCCATAGCGTGCCACATCGTTTTTCGGGTTCTCGTCCAGCTGCGCCTGGAAGCGCTTGGCGGCAAGTCCTGGTGTGTCTTCGTATTGCAGTTGCACCCGGGCGCGGATCAGCTGATAGCGCAGGCTGTCTTCCTTGCCGCCTGGCTTGGCTTGTTCGGCGCGGTTACGGGTGTCGGCGATACGCGATTCGGTGACCGGGTGCGTCAGCAGAAATTCCGGCGGCTTGGCATCGAAGCGGTACTGGCGCATCAGACGTTCAAACATTGTCGGCATCGAACGCGGGTCGTATCCGGCTTTTTCCAGGTTGAGGATGCCGATGCGGTCGGCCTCTTGTTCATTCTGACGGGAGAACCGCCGTTGTTCCTGGATTGCAGCAGCCTGGGTGCCGGCAATCGCGGCAATCCCCGCGTCGCCTGCCCCTGCTGCAGCGGCAATAATGCCGCCGAGCAAGGCGGCCATCATCGGGAGCTGCATGCGCTGTTGTGCTTCAACGCCGCGGGCGAAGTGACGTTGAGACAAGTGCGCCAATTCGTGGGCCAGTACCGAGGCGTATTCGCCTTCGGTCTGGGCATTCAGAAACAGTCCGCCGTTGACTCCGACAATCCCGCCGGGGGCGGCAAAGGCGTTCAGTTGCGGGCTGTTGATCAGGATGAACTCCAGGCGCCGGTCATTGACCTGGCTGGTCTCTACCAGTTTATACACGCTGGTTTCGACGTAATCCTTGAGCTGCGGATCGTTGAGTTGCGAGACCTGGCCACGCAAGTACGCGAGCCATGCCCGACCCAGCTGGTATTCCTGTTGTGGCGAGACAATGGCAGAACTGGCGTCGCCGAGTGACGGCAAGTCGTCGGCGAAGCCTGGGGAGGCCAGCAGGCAAGCCAGCGTCAGCAGGGTAGGGCGCAAAAAAGTCATGCACAGAGCCTTTCGACAAAGAGCTTACTGTAGCCGGACACTGAGCTTCGGACCAGATATTCTAAGCAGCCCGAATGCGTGCCCGGAGTAAAAACATGACCGACGCTGTAGCCTTTGATGCCGAACTCGATGCCAGCGGCCTCAATTGCCCGTTGCCCTTGCTCAAGGCCAAGCTGGAACTCAACCGGTTGGCGAGTGGGGCGGTGCTCAAGGTGATCGCTACCGATGCGGGCTCCCAGCGTGATTTCCGCACGTTTGCCAAGTTGGCGGGGCATACCCTGTTGCATGAAGAAGACGTCGCCGGTGAGTACCGTTACTGGTTGCGCAAGGCCTGAACCGTTCGCCCACCACCCGAGGTTGATTGATGTTCAAAGTGTTACGAGACTGGATCCAGCGCTACTTCTCCGATGAAGAAGCCGTGGTGCTGGCCGTCCTGCTGTTTCTGGCCTTTACGGCCGTGCTCACCTTGGGCGGCATGCTGGCGCCGGTATTGGCGGGGATGGTGCTGGCTTATCTGATGCAGGGGCTGGTCACTACCCTGGAGCGATTGCGCTTGCCAGGCGGGGTTGCGGTGGGCCTGGTATTCGCCTTGTTTATGGGCTTGCTGGTGGTGTTTATCGTGGTAGTGCTGCCGCTGCTGTGGCACCAATTGATCACCTTGTTCAACGAATTGCCGGGCATGCTCGCCAAATGGCAATCACTGTTGCTGCTATTGCCTGAGCGCTACCCACACCTGGTGTCGGACGAGCAAGTGTTGCAGGCCATCGAAGTAGCGCGCGGCGAGATCGGAAAATTCGGCCAATGGGCGCTGACGTTTTCCTTGTCCAGCCTGCCATTGCTGGTCAACATCATGATCTACCTGGTGCTGGTGCCGATCCTGGTGTTTTTCTTCCTCAAGGACCGCGCAATGATCGGCCGCTGGGTGCGTGGCTACCTGCCGCGTGAGCGCGCGTTGATTACGCGAGTAGCCGAAGAGATGAACCGGCAGATCGCCAATTACATTCGCGGCAAGGTCATCGAGATCATTATCTGCGGGGGTGTCACCTACATTGCCTTTATAGCCCTGGACCTCAACTACGCGGCGCTGCTGGCCTTGCTGGTGGGCGTCTCGGTGGTGGTGCCGTATGTCGGCGCGGTAGTGGTGACGGTGCCGGTGATGTTGATCGCGCTGTTCCAGTGGGGCTGGAGTGATCAGTTCATCTATTTGATGGCGGTGTACGGCATTATCCAGACCCTGGATGGCAACGTGCTGGTACCGTTGCTGTTCTCCGAGGCAGTCAACCTGCACCCGGTGGCGATTATTTGCGCGGTATTGTTGTTTGGTGGGCTGTGGGGATTCTGGGGGGTGTTCTTTGCGATTCCCCTGGCTACGCTGTTCAAGGCGGTGCTGGATGCGTGGCCGCGGAAAGAGCCGGTGGTTGCGCCGTTGTTGTAACGGCTGGGGCGAACCAGTGTTCGCCCCAATTGTGATTCAAGCTTTGTTCAAAGCCTGCGCCGCTGCCAGAACGGCATCCACATGCCCGGGCACTTTCACACCGCGCCATTCCTGGCGCAGCACGCCCTGACTGTCGATCAGGAAGGTGCTGCGATCCACGCCCAGGTATTCCTTGCCGTACAGTTTCTTCAACTTGATCACATCAAACAGTTGGCAAACCGCTTCGTCCTTGTCGCTGATCAGCTCGAAGGGGTATTCCTGCTTGCCCTTGAAGTTCTCGTGGGACTTCACGCTGTCTCGGGACACGCCGAACACTTCGGTGTTGGCAGCCTTGAACGCTGCATATTGATCACGGAAGCCCTGGCCTTCGGTGGTGCAGCCTGGGGTGCTGTCCTTCGGATAGAAGTAGATCACCACCTGCTTGCCCTTGAGGGCCGCGAGGCTGAAGGTCTGGCCGCTGGTGGCTTGCGCTTCGAAATCGGCTACCGGTTTATCGATGACTACAGCCATGAAAGCTTCCTTACATTGGGTTCTGTGGGCGCCAAGGCTCGATCAGTGCGTCGAGGTTCAGGGCATCGGCAAAGTCCAGGAACTGGTCGCGCAGCCAACTGATCTGCACGCCGGCGGGCAGGGTCACGGTGAATGTGGCATTGAGCATGGTGCCGCCGGTCTGCGGGGCCTGGTAGGTGTCGCAGGTCAGGTTTTCCAGCTCGACGTTATGGTCGATAAAGAACTGGCACAGCTCATTGACGATGTCCGAGCGGTAGGCCGAGCTGACATACGCCACATAAGGCAGGGCCTGGGGACGGTTCTCCAGGGCCGCACTGCGTACAACGTTGACGGTGAAATCGTGCTTCTTGGCCAGGCCCGGCAGGCCGGTTTCCAGGCGTGCCAGAGCATCCCAGGTGCCGGAGATCTGCAGCACCAGCGCGCTGCACTCGCCATGGCGGGTCAGGCGGGAGGTCACGACGGCGCAGCGGTTTTCATGGCTGGCGCGGCACAGGACGTTGGTCAGCTCCATGGGGTTGGCGCCGAGGGCACTGATAACAAGGAATTGTTCGCGAACTGTGGGGGTGGACATGCAGCCTTCCTAAAACGATGAGCGGTCGATACGGTGAGGGCTGTATCGATCAAAGGATGAAGGGTAGCGAAAAGCGTCGCCAAGGGATAGGAGGTGGCGTTTTCATTGCGTGAACGGCTGAATTTTCCGGTGCCAAGTCCTGCACTTTGGCCCAATGATGGCATTGCCCGTCGTTTAGTTGATCCAGAACGCATCGTCAGACGGTACTTCGCTTGTACAAGCATCTTGGCGCCAGTACCATTACGGCTCTCTTTTTCCGGCAGGAGCGGTTGCATGATTGCGGGCAGTATGGTGGCACTGGTCACACCCATGGATGCACAAGGTCATCTCGACTGGGACAGCCTTGGCAAACTGGTGGACTTCCACCTGCAAGAAGGCACCAATGCCATCGTGGCGGTCGGCACCACAGGTGAGTCGGCCACCCTCGATGTGGAAGAACATATCCAGGTCATCGAATTCGTGGTCAAGCGCGTCGCGGGCCGTATCGCCGTGATCGCCGGTACGGGCGCCAACTCCACGCGTGAAGCGATCGAGTTGACCAAAAACGCCAAGAAGGCCGGTGCCGATGCCTGCCTGCTGGTAACCCCGTACTACAACAAGCCGACCCAGGAAGGCCTGTACCAGCACTTCCGCACCATCGCCGAAGCCGTTGCTATCCCGCAGATCCTCTACAACGTTCCCGGCCGTACCGCTTGCGATATGAAGGCCGAGACCGTGATCCGCCTGTCCAGCGTGCCGAACATCATCGGTATCAAGGAAGCCACCGGCGATCTGCAGCGCGCCAAGGATATCCTGGCCGGTGTGAGCAGCGATTTCCTGCTCTACTCGGGTGACGACGCCACCGCCGTCGAGCTGATCCTGCTGGGCGGCAAGGGCAACATCTCCGTGACCGCCAACGTGGCTCCGCGTGCGATGAGCGACATGTGCGCCGCCGCCATCGCCGGCGATGCCGTGACCGCCCGCGCGATCCACGAAAAGCTGATGCCGCTCAACAAGACACTGTTTATCGAATCCAACCCTATCCCCGTGAAATGGGCGCTGTTTGAGATGGGCCTGATGCCGGACGGTATCCGTCTGCCGCTCACCCGTCTCAGCGAAGCCTGTCACGAACCGCTGCGACAGGCCCTGCGCCAGTCCGGCGTCCTGGTTTAATTGAGGAAGCACTACGCATGAAGCGATTGGCCGGACTTTCCGCACTTGCCTTGATTATCTCCAGCACCAGTGGCTGCGGTTGGGTCTGGGGGCCGGAAGGCTACTTCCGTGACCGCGGCAGCGATTACCTGGAAGCGCAACCTACCAAACCGATGGAATTGCCGCCGGGCGTCAACGTCGCCAAGCGTCTTGACCCATTGCTGCCGATTCCACGCAACGTTGCCGACGACACCACCAAGGGTGAGTACGTGGTGCCACGTCCACAGCCGATCGCGGCCGTGGCGGACGCCAGCGACTACAGCCTGCAGAAGAGCGGCGACTCGCGCTGGATCGTGGCTCAGCGCCCACCTGCCGAAGTCTGGCCGGTGGCGGTGCAGTTCTTCCAGGACAACGGCTTTCGCATCGACGAGCAGCGCCCGCAGACCGGCGAGTTCACCACTGCCTGGCAGCGGGGCAGCGAGCTGTCCGCGACCATGGCCAAGCGCTTGCAGGCCGGCGGTGTAGCCGCCGACAGCGAAGCCCGTGTGCGCGTACGCATCGAGCCTGGCGTGCAACGCAACACCAGTGAAGTCTATGTGGTCAGCGCCGAGCGCCCGGCTGGCAGCACGGCCAACGTCGATTTCACCAACCGCTCGGTCAACACCGGTGTCGACTCGGCGCTGGTCGACGAGATGCTGGCCAGCATGAGCCGTATCTCCGAGAAGGGCGGTTCGGTTTCCCTGCTCGCCGCGCGTGATTACGACACCCCGAGCCGCGTCAGCCTCACCGAAGACGGTAGCGGCAACGTGGTGCTGAACCTGGGTGAAGACCTCGACCGTGCCTGGGCCAGCGTTGGCCGCGCATTGGAGCAAGGGCCTTGGCGCGTTGAAGACATTAACCGTAGCCTGGGCCTGTACTACATCAACGTGGCTGAAAAAGCCGAGCGCAAAGACGACGAGCCAGGTTTCTTCGGCAAATTGTTCGGCAGCACGCCGACCAAGGAAGAAATCGAAACCCGCGCCGAGCGTTATCAGGTTCGCCTGAGCAAGGTTGGCGAAAATGTGCAGGTCACCGTCGAGAAAAACATCAATACCGTTGCGCCAGCTGAAACAGCGCGCAAAGTGTTGGGCGTGATTCAGGACAACCTGGGCTGATCGAATGCGTTTTGCCGTTCTCGGCAGCGGTAGCCAAGGGAACGGCACGCTGGTCGCCCATGACGACACGTACGTGCTGGTGGATTGTGGTTTCTCGTTACGGGAAACCGAGCGGCGCTTGCTGCGCCTCGGGGTTCACCCCGCGCAGCTGAGCGCGATTCTGGTGACCCACGAACATGCCGACCACGTGCATGGCGTGGGTTTGCTGTCTCGGCGCTACAATCTCCCGGTGTACCTCAGTCGCGGCACTCTGCGCGGGATGCGCAAACCCATTGAACCCGCAGGTTTCCTGGCAGGTGGCGAAACGTTGCAGATTGGTGCGTTGAGCGTCGATGTGATTGCCGTGGCGCACGATGCCCAGGAGCCGACGCAGTACGTATTCAGTGACGGAGAACGGCGTTTCGGCGTGCTCACCGACCTGGGCTCCTACTGCGCCAAGGTGCTGGACGGTTACCGGAACCTCGATGCGTTGATGATCGAGTCCAACCACTGCCGGGACCTGCTGGCTCGCGGTCACTACCCGGCCTTTCTCAAGCAGCGGGTCGGCGGGCAATTTGGGCATTTGAACAACCATCAGGCGGCGTACCTGGTGTATGAGTTGGGCTGGCAAGACCTGCAACACCTGGTCCTGGCCCACTTGAGCAGCAAGAACAACCTGCCGACGCTTGCCCGGCAATGTTTTGTCGACACCCTCGGGTGCGACCCGGACTGGCTGCAACTGGCCGATCAAGATTCAGGGCTCGACTGGCGACATATCGCCTAGCCCACCTCACTCAAAGCGGAGCCCATCATGGAAAAACGTGAAGAACTCTACCGCGGCAAAGCCAAGTCGGTATACAAGACCGACGACGCCAACCGCCTGATCCTGCTGTTTCGCAACGACACCTCGGCGTTCGACGGCAAGCGTATCGAACAACTTGATCGCAAAGGCATGGTGAACAACAAGTTCAACGCTTTCATCATGCAGAAGCTCGAAGCGGCCGGCATTCCGACCCAATTCGACAAACTGTTGGGCGACAACGAGTGCCTGGTCAAGAAGCTCGACATGATCCCGGTTGAGTGCGTCGTGCGTAACTACGCCGCCGGCAGCCTGGTCAAGCGCCTGGGCGTGGAAGAGGGCCTCAAGCTCAACCCTTACACCTTCGAACTGTTCCTGAAGGACGACGCCAAGGGCGACCCGTTCATCAACGAATCCCACGTCGTGGCCTTCGGTTGGGGCACCGCCGAGCAACTGGCCCGCATGAAGGAGTTGTCCCTCAAGGTCAACGACGTGCTGAGCAAGCTGTTCGACGACGCCGGCCTGCTGCTGGTGGACTTCAAGCTGGAATTCGGCGTGTTCCACGACGGCTCCATCGTCCTGGGCGACGAATTCAGCCCGGACGGCTGCCGCCTGTGGGACAAGGACACCAAGAAGAAGATGGACAAAGACCGCTTCCGCCAGGGCCTCGGTGACGTTATCGAAGCCTACGAAGAAGTCGCCAACCGTCTCGGCGTACCGCTTTAATCGACGCAAGCATCTGATAGCACGGAAAAAAAACGCTTTTGCGCTTTGCTTCCACGAAACAGGCTGTTATGATGCGCGCCGTTGGAGAGATGCCAGAGTGGCCGAATGGGACGGATTCGAAATCCGTTGTACCTTCACCGGTACCTAGGGTTCGAATCCCTATCTCTCCGCCATTATTGAATAAGACTAAGCCCCTGTAATCGTTAGAGATTACAGGGGCTTTTTCGTTTTCTTCACATCATTTAGGGCATTTTTAGGGCAAAAACCTTTCCCTGTATACCGCTCTAGTCCGTCCTAAACCCCAACATTTTTGACACGATACCCGCCATGCTCTTGGTGTCCTTCGGTATCCATCTCCCGTAGTGCTTTCGCACCATAGTCGTATCGGCGTGACCCAGTTGCCTGGCCACCCATTCGACCGGAACGTAACTTGACAGCATCTGGCTGGCAAACGTGTGGCGGCATTGGTTGGCGCCTCGGTGGCGGACCTCTGCTTTTTTCAGATGGGCGGTGAACCAGTTGCTCAATGTCTTGCCGTTCCAAAGTAAACCGCTGGTTGAACTGCGGAAAAGGAACCTGACTTTCATCTTTTTGGATGTGATGTTGTCGCGTTGGATTACGGAGATCTCTTCCGCTACAGCTTCCTTCGCGGCGGCAACTATCTCTCGCATCAGTTCGAGGGCTGGGTCTATGAGTTCGATGGCTCGAACTCTGGAGCGCTCTTTGGGGACTTTGAATTCTCCCACGACCAATGCGCGGCGGACGTGTACGAGGCCGGCTTCAAGATCTACGTCTTCAACGGCGAGCCCTATGAGTTCGGAAAGGGACAATCCGGCCCAGCAGTTGAACTCAATCATTCGGGTGTCAGCACGGCGGTCAGGATCTGCTTCGCCGATCAGCATGATCTCGGTACGACTAAAAGGGTCGGCGTGCTCCAGGTCGACGTCCGATCCGACGTTACTGATCCTGTCGAGCGGGTTAGCTTTCAGGATGCCATCGCCGAATGCATCGGCCCAGATACCTCGGACGACGGTAAAAATGTCATTCACTGTCTTCGGCGCCAGGCCTTGCTTGAGTAACTGTGCTTGAAACAACTCGATGTCGCTCTTACTGATGTCGACGATTCGACGCTTGCCGAATTTCTTCTCGACGTGCACAGCCTTACTAACGTAGTTGATGACGGTGCTCGACGCTTTGAGCGCGCGTTGAACCTCCAGCCAGCGGTCAATGCCTTCCTTTACGGTGCGCTTGAGCGATGGACCGCCAGTCCCCGTGAACATGGCAGCTCTTGGTGAGTTGGGAAAGTGGGCCGCATAGTCGAAGCGGCCCTCTTTGATTTCCGCGAGAATGGTACGGCGCTTGTTGTCGGCGTAGGCGATCGCGGCCTTGTTTACCTTGGAGATCCCTTCCAGGGGTTCTCTGCACCGTTGACCGTTGAAGATGAACCAGATGCGGAGTTGCTTACCGTTCATCTCCACGCCAGTTGGCATCTTGTCGATCATGGCTTCCCTTCCATCCAGCGCTCGATGGCCGCGCGGTTATAGACGATCACGTTAGCTGGGTCGTAACGCCAGTGCTTTCCCTCCAGCCACAGACCTCGGGAACGGTATTTGCGAACCGCTTCGGTGCTTAGGCCGAAGACTGGGTACAGCAGATCTTGGCGAAACCAAGCGCCTGGGGTGATGAAGACGTCGAGTTTTTCTACTGCGCTCATGATGCCACCTGCTTGCGATAGTCTGCGTCGATGATCCGCTCGAACAGTTCACGGTCAGCAGCCGAGCACATTCCAAGCCGACCAATCTCGTCAGCCAACTGACCAACTAATTCCTCTCGGTCATCCGGCGTGGGCATTGGCGCGGGCCGCTCGGCAATGCCAGTGGTTTTCATCACCAGCATTGGAAACCACCCGACCGGAATGCCCCTGGCGTCTGTGCACAGGTACAGCAGAAGGAAGACGGTCATACGGCACCCCTTCGGCTGAGCCATGCTTATATGTCGCGAAGCGTGCGTATACCCCACGACAGGCTGCGCGGGCGGGCGTCCCGAAGCGGTAAGCGTTGCATCACTGACCGCTGCACCGCGCAGCTTTTCGTGGGGTATACGTGCCTCGGCAGTGGCGCTGGAAGGCGCAATAATGCCTGCTGCTGCGCAGCAGAGACTGTTTGTTTCTGAAGTGTCGACACCACTGGTGCTGCGGAGCAAAGCGGGCAGGGTGCTGGTGTTTTCCTGTTGATTCTTCATGCCGCTTTCCTCCGATGTTCGACAGCGGGTTGGTCCATCAGGCGCTGGTGGTAGGTGAGTCGGGCTTCAGCGGCAGGCCATGGACGGATGATTTCAGCCATGGGTTGTATGCCGACCAAACAATCCCAGATAGCCGGATCGGTTGGCATGAGGTCTCGGCGTTCGGTGGCCAGCGCAATCAAGTCGGCCTGGTGAACGCATGCAGGAAGTTCCGCAGCAATGTCGAAGCGCTGGCACACGCGTTGCCATACCCAGTCTTCAAAGTCTTGGTATGCATGTATCCACTGCTTAAGTGGCTTGGTCATGTCGCCCAGGTACGCCTCTGGCGCGTCATGGAGTAAGGCGGCGAGCTTGTGTTCTTCCGGCACCAGCTCGGCGACGATGCAGCTGTGTTGCGCCACGCTGTAGAACTCTCGTGTATGCCCGTTGAAGCGGCAGAGGTGTGCCAGTGAGTGGGAGATGTCCCGTGGATCAATCATGTCGGCGTCAGGCTCGAACAGATCAAAACGCTTGCCGGTGTGGGTGAGGATCCAGTTCATGCGGCCTCCTTCACGAGATCGGCCAGCAGCAGGGCGTTGTCAGTTGCTTTATGCAATTCGCGGAGTGCGTCGTAACCGATCAGCGCTTTCAGTTGCCGGTCGAACTCTTTGTTATGGCGAGTCATTGCGCTCAGTTCCTTCATAGCCTTGGTGTACTGCTGTTGCAGCGTTCCGGCGGCTTGAGGTGTCAGACGCAGCATCGGGATGGCACTGCTCATGTCACATCCCCCTGGCGGAATGCATTCAACTCGTCGGCCATGTTCAAAGCGTGGTCACGCAAAACGAGTGCTTGAGTGGCGTGGCTTTCGGAGTGCAATGCGCGGAATGTTTCGGCGGCGAGTTTGAGTTCTCCCGCGATGTCCGTCAGGATCTGACGGTCCTGAGGCTCCCGTATCAAAATCCATTCCAGACGTTCACATCGCCGCGTGGCGTTTTCGAGAGAAGTAGCGCCCGTCGACTCGCCCTCCTCAATGCCCTCGATGTAGCCCTTAGCGTGGCCGTCGTCGTAGCCTTCGCTCCAGCCATCCTTCAATCCGCCTCGATACCCGACCCAATACAGAATGGCGAGTGCAATTACGAAGCTGATCAATGCGAAAATTTCAAATGCCGTCATGTGGTTTGCTCCTACTGTTGTGTTCCGCTTGGCTGGTGGTGCAGCGGTCGCGGTGTTTCAGTTGTTACCGAAGTGCATCGGTTAAAGTGTCATCGCTAATCTGGCTGGGGTTGAGTGCTCGTCAGCACCTCATCTGCGGCATCGGCCTGCGTATCAATGAAGATGGCCAGATGGCGGATGTCGATAAATCGGGGGCGCTTAGCGCTGGTATCCAGAGTGGTGATGGGCAGCGCTACACGGCCACTTGTCAGTGCGCGAGTGAAGTTGTCCTGGTTTAGATTGCTGAAGTAACGTTCACGTACCTGTTCGACGGGTACGAGCAGATCCCCGAGGGTTCGGTACAGCAGGTCAACGGTTTGACTTCTGGGCGCTATCGGCAGGCGCAGTTCGCGCTGTACAGAGGCCGTCATGCTGCGTTCGCCTTATCTACTTGGGCCTTGAGCGTGCCGAGCGTCAGCTTTCCGGGCCTACGTTGCGGCGCTGCTTTAGCATGGGGTTGGTTACTGGCTCGAATATCGCGGTTGATAGCTGCCAATGCTGTGCGTGCTGTATTGCCAAAGGCCACGAAGCGCGGCAGTGGGGAGGTGCTGTCTAGCGGTTCGAGCACGGCACCTAGCTCAACTCCCTCAATGCCATAGCCGAGGCGCAGCATGGCGCGGGCCCGATAGTTGGGGCCGAGATCGATTACGAGATGGTCAAGAGCAGCCGCCAGTTGTAGGTGTTCGATCTGCAGCGGTGCGGCGCTGGCTTCGAGGGAAATGCCAGCAGCGCTGGCGGCCAGTGTGAGGTTGGCCAAAATTTTTTCGGGCGTACGGCGTTCTTCGGGCAGGTTCAGCAGCTCAATCAGTAGGGTGTCAATCAGCTTGCGGTCCATGTGTGTTCCCTCGGGGGTGGTTCCAGGCGATTTCAACGTGGGTGCGTACTAGATCGCGTAGGTGCTCCGGTACTTCTGCCAGCGCGGCAGTGCGTTCCTCGCGGGATCGCATCGCTGTGATCTGGCGGGCGTACTGGCGCGGCCATGCTTCAGGCTGTCTCATTACGCGACTTCTCGCGGGTCAGGCGCGGCGGGTGGTGCTGGGCGTTCAATACCGATCTGGTTGGCTAGCCAGGAGATGCCGATCTCAGTCACGCGAGTGGTACGTTGGTATTGCATCCCGTACTCCTCGTGAAACCAGCGGCTCTCGCGGGTGACCAAAAAGTCTTTGGTTGCGGCTGGGTTTGCTGGCAGGTTTTTTTTATCCAGCAAACCTTTGTCGCGCATGCGTTTCATCAATTCGCGGTGACCCAGACCAAGGCGTTGGGCTGCGCGTTTGAGGGATATGCTCATGTAGGCACCTCACGCGGCGGCCGCGAGGCTGTTGCGGTAGCCCTGCAGGAATTGATTAAGGTTTTCAGCCAAGATTACGTAAGCGCGCTGGTTGTCGGCGGGTAGGGTGAGTAGGCAGCCTGCGTCGTCGTCGATTTCGATCACGGCGATAAAACCGCCGCGTGGGTTGCGCTGTATCTTTAGAGAAGGCTCCAGTTCGTCAGCGATCAGATGGTAAATGCCGCGCCCACGGCGGATTGCCAGACGTAGCGTCGCCTCTATGTCACTGACAGCCTCGTGCTCATCGACGTCAGGCACATCGGTAGGGCTGCGGCCATTGGCGATACCTTCGATAAAGCTCGCAACGCGCGTGGCGTTGTTTTTGCGGTGCTTATCGAGAGTGACTGATGTATTGCGCGTCCCGCAGATGCGCACCATCACCGTGATGCCGGCGGTGCATTGTTCGATCTCGACCTGAGCCGCTACGGATTGGCAGCCATCACACGAATGCAGGGTGTGATTGAAGGTGCCGCTAAGGTTTACCTGGGCCTGTAGACGGATGTAGGCGCTGGCGTTGAGAGATAATCTACTCATGCTGCACGCCCTCCATCGTCTGGATTGAAGGGGGTTGGCGTTGGGTTGGTGGTTGATTTGCGTTTGGTAGGGGCGAAGGCGCAGCCGTGGATTATGGCTAGGCGGCGCACCTCGAAAACGCGGCTTTCTGGGCACGTTGGTAGGACGTGCAACGTTGCGGTTTGCATGGGAATTGCCTCGCTCTGTGGTGGGAGAGTGAGGCAATTAAAGTTCTCTTAACTTTTTAAGTCAAGGCTACTTAATGTGTTTTGTTAAGAGATCTACAGCTAGAGGGCTCCAGCGTGCCATACGGCCCGTCCTATGATGAGTAGATGACCAATGCTTGTATCGGTAGCGCTCTCATCCGGATAAGCGCGTTTGTCCTCGTTGTCGCTTCGAATTATCCAGCCATTGGTGAGCGTGTGGACTAAGCGCTTGATGCTGATGTCTCCGTCTGGGCGCTGAATTGCATAGATTCTGCCGTTCAAGGGCTCGCGCTGGCCTTCGTCAATCAGCAGCACATCATCATCAGCAATGGTCGGGAACATGCTCATTCCTGTGCTGTAGATGACCTTGAGGTTCTTTTCCTTCAAGCCCATTCGGGTAAGCCAGTCTCTCCTAAACATTAGGCCGCCGAGGTCTTCTATGTGGTGGTTTGTGTGACCCGGGCCTGCTCCTGCCTTGGCGGTGAATTGGGGAATCAGCACATGGCCCTCCTCGAGGGCACCGGCGTCATATTTGTCCCCTATGCCTTCGGCAAGCCACTGTGCTGAGAACCCGGTAGCGCGTGCGAATAGGAAAAGATTTTCAGCCTTGAGGCTCCCGTCTCCCTGCGCTAACTGGCTAATTCTGGCAGCACTCAGGTTGGACTCTATGGCCAAGACGCTGGCTTTCTTTCCGCACTTGGAAATGGCGTATGCGATTCTTTCTGCTGGAGTATTCATTAAGCTAGCTTAAGGCTTACTTTGTTTGGAGTCCTTCATTTGCTTGCCAAATAAGTTAAGTGTACTTACTGTATTGGGTAGGCAAACAGGAGAGCACCATGCTCACGACAGAAGTAATCGCCTTCTTCGGAGGGAAATCTAAAGTGGCTGCGGCTCTGAAAGTCTCCCCCGCTGCAGTATCGCAATGGGGCTCTGAGCCGCCGCAGTCACGCCAGTATCAGGTTCAAGTGCTTACAGATGGAAAGCTCAGGGCGACAGATAAAGCGTCAAGCCAGCAGGCCGCTTAACGAAGTAAAAGGCAGAGCGGCGCGGAGCAAACCAATACAACGCGCCGTTCCACCACCCCCCAAGGCACGGATGCCCTGGGTTGCCTGCTAACCCACCACGGTCTGCAGGCTGTAACGGCAAGGCACATGCGGAGCGTGTGCCTTGCCATTGGGGTGCAGCCGGACTTCCTACCACAGAGCAACCGGCTGCATGCGACCACTTGTGAGTGACCACGGCACAACTGTATCAAACAGGCGTGCGGCGGTCACTGGCAGAGTTTTTGGAGATTTGCCATGAACCGTAAACAGTTCAATTCCATTGAACGCGCACGGCGTTCGCTGTTGACCCTACCGCAAGCTTTGCTCCACGCGGCACGTGATTATCCTGGCGGTGCCACTGCTATTGCCGCTATCGACGGCGGCAACGCCACTACCCTTAATCATAAGCTGAGCCTGACCAACACCAGCCACACGCCCAATATCGGCGATCTTGAATTGGTGCTGGATGCAACGCGCGATCCGCGCATTGTAGATGCGTTGTTGCATCCCATTGGCTGGGTGGGTATCGACGTTTCCGAGTTGAGCGACACCGACACGGCGCAGTCGCTGATGGCAAGCATTGGCGAGTTGCTTTCTCGTGAGGGAGAGTTGGCCACGCATGTATCGGCTTCATTGAGTGATGACAAATTGGACGATGCCGAACTGGCCGAGTTTGAGCTGCTGGCTGAGCGCATGGTGCAGGCTGTGTTCAAGTTGCGCGCGGTACTCCGCAAGATGCATGCGGAGGATCTGACCTATGTCTGACAACGCAGATGTTGCTGATAACGTCATTGCTCTTAATCTTGCAGTGGCGATGGCCGCGCGACCTACTGCCAATCCAGGCCAATGTACGCTCGAGTGCGTGGATTGTGGGGATGTCATCCTAGAGGCTCGGCGATTGGCAATGCTTGATCGCGGCTGTACGCGCTGCACTGACTGCCAGGAGCTGGCAGACCGGCGTGGGGTACGGGCATGACCAATCACGAACTACTCGATGATGTGTTGGCTCAGTTGCAGGACTACGGGCTTAAACCAGAAACCCCATTGGTGATTGGTAAGCGAACGCGTTGCGAGTGCGACGGTGATAAGGCCCCGGAGAAAACGGGTTGGTATGTGATCTATGAGCATCTGACCGGTGACGGCAAAACACTGTATTGCGGCGCTTTTGGCGACTGGCGTCAGGGTGAAAAGGGCAGTTGGCAGAAGATCAAGCCAAAGGGCGGGCGGCTGAGCGCTGAAGATCGAGCGGTGATGCGCGCCAGGGCCGAGGAAGGCCAGCGCAAGGCCGCCCTGGCTGAGGACCGAAAGCACCGCACTGCCGCCCGGCGCGCTGCTGGTATGTGGAAGCACCTATCTGAAAAGGGCGGTTCGCGTTACTTGGATGCCAAGCGGGTAGTCGGCATCGGTCTGCGTTACAAGGCAAAGAGCGGTACGGCTTTCGTGCCGATGCGCAATGTGAAGGGCGATATTGTCGGGCTACAAGTGCTGTACCCGGAAAAGCAGGCTGCTACGGGCAGGAACAAAACCTACTGGCCGTACGGTTTGGCTAAAGAAGGCGCGTTTCATCTGATCGGCCCCGAGCCAGAGCCGGGCGACGTGATTTTGATCGCAGAGGGATACGCAACAGGCGCCAGCCTGCACATGGCGACCTCACTGACGGTGTGCATTTGCTTTGATGCCGGCAACTTGCTGCCGGTGGCACAAGCCATGCGCACAAAGTATCCCGGCCGGCAGTTGGTGTTTTGCGCAGATGATGATTGGAAGACTGTAGTGAATGGGCACCCGTATAACGCGGGGGTAATCAAGGCTGGCAATGCGTCGGTTGTGGTCGGTGGGCAGGTGGTTATGCCGGTATTCGACAACGACCGGGAAGACGGCTGGACGGATTTTAACGACTTGCACTGTGCTGAGAGCATGGACACGGTGCGCCGCCAGGTGTTGGCGGTGGTTCGACCCTCTACCGATGAGGGGTGGCGTGAGAAGCTGCAGTACTCTGAAAAAGGAGGATTGATCGTACACCCATTCAACGTGGCATTAATTCTGGGTAACGATAAACGCTGGGCCGGCGTAATCGCCTGGGATTCGTTCAGTTCGAAGACGCGCAAGCTGCGTACACCTCCGTATGGCGGTGGTAAGGGGGACTGGACCGATCTTGACGACATCAGGGTGGCGCTGTGGCTTGCTGATGTTTACGGGCTACGGGTGAAAACTGCCCACGTTGTTGAGGCTGTCAGTGCGGTGGCGAATGACAACTCCTACCACCCGGTGCGAGAGTATCTAGATAGCCTTGAGTGGGATGGCGTGCGACGCCTTGAGCGTTGGTTGCAGGATCGGTTGGGTGTTATGGATAGTTCGTACACCCGCAAGGTGGGCAAGCGATGGCTGATTTCTGCGGTGGCACGAGTGTGTCGACCTGGCTGCAAGGCAGACTCAATGTTGATTTTGGAAGGCTTGCAGGGCGAGGGGAAATCCACGGCTGCGCGGGTATTGGGCGGCGAGTGGTTCATGGATACGTCATTTGATCTGAGCAGCAAAGACGCCTATCAGGCGATCCGGGGCAAGTGGATTGTGGAGATGGCCGAGCTGGACTCACTGAACAAGGCAGAGTCGACCAAGGCCAAGCAATTCGTCTCATCGCCCATCGATACCTACCGCGAGAGTTATGGCCGGCGGATGCTGGATGTACCCCGGCAGAGCGTTTTTATCGGTACGACCAACCAAGATGAGTACCTGAAGGACGATACGGGCAACCGCCGTTACTGGCCGGTAATGTGTACCAAAGTTGATCTAGAGGGACTGCGAGCCGACCGTGATCAACTCTGGGCCGAAGCGTTAGCCTGTTTTCGCGCAGGTGACATATGGTGGGTGGAGCGCGATGAGGCTGATGTGTTTGCAGCTGAGCAGGATCAGCGTTATCAGGCAGATATGTGGGAAGACCTGGTGGTCGGCTACCTGGCCGACAAGCATATTGGCGATACGGTGACAGGCGCTCACCTGCTTGAGCATGCGCTTAATATCGATCCAAGCCACTGGGGTAGACCCGAGCAAATGCGCATCGGCAAGATTATGCATCGGATGAATTGGCCCCGGCGGCGCAAGGGTAACTGTGTGCGTGGTGTGCGCAGCTATGAGTATGTGAAACCGCCGGAGTGGAAGCGAGGGTCGGCGGTGCCCAGACAGGAGACTGCATTTTGATCCCTGAAATGGATGAGATGTTGAAGCTGTGGGCGCTCGATATGCACGGTGGCGGCGGCCCTGACGGATCTGCCAGCAGCATGTTGGGTCAGTTGATCGATTGCCAAGGTGAATTGATTCGTGGCTCGCGCGGCGGTTCAAAGATGCTGCTGCCATGGAGTGCAGACATTGAGGTGATCGTAAACAAGCATCTGTCCTGGCATCTGGCCCAAGTGGTGCAGGAGCATTACCTGAACCGTGAAAGCGTGGAACGCCAGAAATGGGCGCACTGCGGGTGTGGTCGGACGCAGTTTTATGCGCGCTTGCACTCGGCACATCTGGAGATCGCAGGCATGCTGCTGGAGCGCGTAGCTTGATGGCGCGGCGCGTCCCTGTACGGCCTGCTAGTATTTTGGCGGGTGGGGCATCTGCGCGCCGCGTGTTAATTGATGATGGCCCACCGTCCCACCTTTTTTGCATCTTTCCCGCATGTGACGCACACACCCACATACGCGCGCGCGTACGCGCAGCGTTTATTAATTCTCCCTTTACATGGGAAAAGTAATAAATAGTAGGACGGAGGGGCGCCGCTTTGATTCATCGGTGTTTCAGACGTCGCGCCTGTCTTGAAAACAGTGGGACAAGAGGGTCCATGCCTGCGGCGCTAGAGCCAGTAACGTTATATGTCCGTTGATTGCCGGTGTATTGCCGTTGATTGCCGTTGATTGCAGGGTGGCAGCGCTGAGCTCTTGCTGCCACCGGATTGGAGGGGTATAAATCAGTCATGTTCAAAGAGGTACGCAACCAGCGACCTCACCACAAACCCGGCCCTCGAGCCGGGTTTTCGCGTTTATGAGGCCGGGAAATGACCAACGAACAGCAAGCGCTGGCAGAAATGCCGATCTGGTTAGTGATCGTCCTGGCCCTGGTGGGCGGTGTGTCGGGCGAGATGTGGCGAGCGGACAAGGAAGGGACGCGTGGTTGGGCATTGATCCGACGATTGGCCCTTCGGTCCGGCGCCTGCGTGGTGTGCGGGGTATCGGCGATCATGCTGCTGTATGCGGCAGGCATGTCGATCTGGACGTCCGGTGCGCTGGGATGCCTCACGGCGATGGCAGGAGCAGACGTAGCGATCGGGCTGTACGAGCGCTGGGCGGCCAAGCGCCTTGGTCTGCGTGAAGCGCAAGCCAACGGTGAAGCTGGACCATAAGCATCCAGGGGCAATGACCATGATGCGACTTGAGATGCGTGACAACATCGACAAGATCGTTAGGGAGATGCGTGGGCTCAGCAAGTCGAAGGTGCCGATAGCCGCTGCCAAAGCGCTGACCTTCACCGCTGAACGCGTACAGGCGGCAGAGAAGGTCGAGCTGGAGCGGGTATTTGATCGGCCCACGCGCTGGACGCTCAACTCGGTCTTCAAGCGCAGTGCCACGACCAGCCGCCTGTTTGCCCGCGTGTGGATCAAGGACGAAGCAAGCTCAGGTGTGCCCGCGTCCAAGTACTTGCCGGTGCACATTGACGGTGGCAACCGACCACATAAGCGATTTGAGAAAGCGCTGATCCACTACGGTTTGATGCCAGCAGACATGTACGCTGTCCCTGGTCGGCGCGCCAGGATGGATGGCAACGGCAACATCAGTCGCGGCCAGATCGTGCAGATCCTGTCCGCACTCGGAGCAGCTGAGCGGGTGTCGGGCTTCATGGCCAACCGCACTCAGCGTAGCCGACGCCGCAACCGCAACGCACCGGACTATTTCGTGGGGCGGCCTGGCAACGGCACCGGCCCTTTGGGTATCTGGCAGCGGATCGGCAACGGGGCACGGCCCATCTTGATCTTCGTTAAGCGCCCGACGTATCGGCGGCGCTTTGACTTCTACGGGGTAGCCAATCGCGTAGCTGAGGCCGAGTTCGAGCCGCTGTTCCGACGTGCACTGGCACGGGAGATGGAGCGAGGCTGACCTCTTGTCAGTTCGAAGAATTTTTCTCAAAAAATGGTTATTTTTCAATGATTTGTCGAGGTTTTGGCTTGACAGGTCGACCTGCGACCCAAAATCAATGGGTCCTTCCAGGCAGCGGGGCCATCGGGGTAATTCGAACCCCGACTTTTTTGCAGATTCAACCCGACATAGGGGGTTCCGCTTCCTAGTCCCGACTTTGGAGATGAGCATGCCTACACAGCGTGAAATTGCTGATCACCTAGACATGAGCGAGCGAAACGCCCGCGACGTGCTGAAGGGAATCGGCATAAGCGATTGGCAGACAGCCTGCCTAGATGAAATCCGGATTGCTTACATCCGCGACTTGCGCGCAAAAGCCGCTGGGCGCGGAGGCAGCCAGATGGAAGAACTTAACGCTGTGCGGATCGATGAAGGCCGAGTCAAGGCCGCTAACGGTCGCCTGCTGTATCACGAAAAACTGCGTTTATTGATTCCGGCTGGCGAGGCTGATCGGGTGCTCATCGACTGGGCCAGTTTCGCAAACCGGGAATACTTGGGCGGCCTTGAACGCATCATTCAGGAAATCGAGAGCGTGCAGAAACTCACGATTGATCGATCAGTGGTGGCCAAAATTGCTGGACCTACAACCGAGCGAATTGCAGGCTACGCGCGAAAACTTGGCGCGAAGCTTGTTGGCAGCGTCGGGGGAATTCAACCCGCCGCGTGACATCCCTACCGCGCACTACCTGAGCACCGAGTTTTACCTGCCCGCTGAAAGCGGCGTGCTGCACGGCCTGTACGATTTCCACTACACGCCTTACTTCCTCGGCGTTGCTGCTGCCCTGGATGATCCCCGGGTGAGCGAGGTCGACCTGATGAAGGCGGCGCAGATCGGCTGGACGTGGTTCTTGATCGGCTACCTGTTCAAGTTCATCCATAACCTGCCGCGCCCGATCATGATCCTGTTCGCCAAGGAAAAGGACGGCAAAAACTTTCATGACGAAAAGCTCAAGTTCGGCGTGACGGCGAACTCTGAGGTGGCCAAGTTGATGCCTGTCGATGTAAGCCGCACCTCGGGCAACCGTTGGGACCATAAGACCTTCCCGGGCGGGTTCCTCAAACTGGTAGCGTCGAACTCTCCTGGCAACGTTAAGTCCACGTCCTCGGTGGGCTTGTCGGTGGTGGAAGAACCGGACGACACCAGCGACGACGTGAAGGGGCAGGGTGATGCGATCGCGCTGCTGGAGGAGCGCGGCAAACGCTACCCCGGCTCCAAGATGCTGGTGGGTGGTACGCCGGCGATCAAGGGCGCGAGCAAGACCGAAGCGCGCCTGGCGCAGACCGATTGCCGGGTGTTGCCAATCATCTGCCACAGCTGCGGCCAGTCGCATGTGTTGGACTTTGCCCATATCAAGTGGCTCGACATTGAAGAGGACGCCCAGCCCCACGAGATCTACGGTCGCGCGGATCCTGAGACCGCCGGCTACGGGTGCCCGCACTGTGGTGAAATTTGGGACGACTACCAGCGCAAAGAGAACATCCGCAACACGGTGTTCAATGCGATTGACGCGGGCGACCCTTATTGCGGCTGGGTGCCAACCAAGCCATTTGCTGGTCGTGCTGGATTCATTGAGCTGAACGAACTGTACGCATGCCTGCCAGGTACCAGCTTGGCCGACATCGTGCGGGAGAAACTCAACGCCGAACACCAGGCATCGATTGGCAACCTGTCGTTGCTGATCAAATTCGTCAACCAGAAACAGGGCCGTGCCTACGAGTACAAATCCGATCTGCCCGAGGCCGATAAACTGGCTGAGCGAGCGGAAGACTACCCGGAAATGTTTGTGCCCATGGGGGGCCTGGTGATCACCGCCGGTGTCGACGTGCAGCACGATCGCCTGGCGGTGGTGATGCGGGCCTGGGGCCGAGGCGAGGAATCCTGGCTGATCTACTGGGGCGAGATCTACGGCGAGGTGGTACTGCCTGACCAGGGCGTCTGGCTGGATCTGGAAAAGTTGCTGTTTGCGCCGATTTCACACGCCTGCGGCGCCAAGCTGAGGGTGCTGGCTACTTCGCTGGATACCTCGGACGGCACCATCACCCAGGACGCGGCGTATGCATTTTGCCGTAAGCATCAGCGCAACGGCGTGATGGCGATCAAGGGCGCGAGCGAGCGCGGCAACACCCGCGACGATGAGCGTCGGGAGATCTTCAGTGCACCTCGGCAGGGTGTCGATACGGATAAAGAACAAAAGGCCTCGAAGTACGGTCTGCGCCCTTACATTGTCGGTACCTCGCGGGCCAAGGATCTGTGGATTGAGGGCCGGCTGCCATTGACCGGTGATGGCCCTGGTCGGATGCACTTTTACAAAACGGTGCGCCCGGATTATTTCCGGCAGATCACCGCCGAAGTGAAGGCACCCAGCCGGCGACACCACTACCGCAAGGTTTGGCAGAAAAAGGCCGGCCAACCGAACGAAGGTACCGACTGCGAGACGTATGCGTTGCACGCGGCCCGTTCCCTGAAAACGCATTTGATGCGCGAGCAAGACTGGGCTGGGCTCGATGCACAGATCCGACAGGGGGCGTTGTTTGACCCACCCGAGCCGGATCAATCCGAGGCTGAACCCGTTCCCGAAACGGATGGTGATAGTCCGGAACCGACACCAGTCGAACCACCTAATCTCCCGCCCTCTGGCGGGAGAGTTGTTTCTGGGCGCCGTAGTGCAATGCGCGTGCTCTCCCAACGCAGGAATTAATTCATGGCTATCACCCTGGAACAAGCGCAGGGCCAGCTGCAAGCCTGGCTCGATGCGAGCATGAAGGTCAGCCAAAAGCAGAGCTACCGTATCGGCACCCGGCAATTGGAATACGCCGACCTTGCCGAAATCACCAAGACGATCGACTACTGGCAACAGCAAGTTGATCGCCTGGAAAGTGGCCGTCCTCGGGGGATCGTGCTGCGTGGGATTACGCCGCGATGAGCCGCGCACCGAAAGTGCCAGAGCCGACGCTACTGGATAAAGCCATCACCTGGCTCAGCCCCGAGCGCGGCGCCAAGCGCATGCACGCCCGGTTGACCATGACTGCCTTGGGCGGTTACAGCGGCGCGTCGAAGTCCAAGCGCACGTTGAGCGCCTGGACCCCGACGGCAGGCAGTGCGGCAGCAGATCTGCTGCCCGACTTGCCCACGCTTCGCGAACGCTGCCGAGACCTTGAACGCAACAACCCCATCGGTGGTGGTGCGATCAATACGGTGACGACGAAAACGGTCGGTACCGGCCTGGCGCTTAAGTCTGTGGTCAATCGCTCGATTTTGGGCTGGGACGAAGACCAGGCCAGGGAGTGGCAGCGGAAAACGGAGTCGCTCTTTAAGTCCTGGGCGGAAACCACCAGCTGCGACATCACCCGCGAGCAGAATTTCTATGGTCTGCAGGATCTGACCTGGCGCTCTGTGCTGAGCAGCGGTGACGTGTTTACGTTGCTCACGCACAAAGAACAACTGGGTCAGCACTACTCGGCGTGCATCCAACTGATTGAGGCCGACCGGGTTTGTAACCCTAGCAACAAGGCTGACACGGAAGCCCTCACGGCCGGCATTGAACGTGACGCCGATGGTGCACCGATCAAGGCTCACATTTTGCGCAGTCACCCGGGGGCACTCGGCGTCAAAGAGCGCGTTTGGGATGACCGCCCGTTCTTCAATGAGCGTGGCGGTCGCGTGCTGCTGCATGTGTACCGGCGGCGTCGAGTGGGCCAGCCACGCGGTGTGCCGTACCTGGCGCCGGTGATCGAAAAGCTCAAGCAGTTGGACCGTTACACCGATGCCGAGCTGGAAGCGGCGGTGGTGTCTGCGTTCTTCGCCGTGTTCATCAAGCCCGGGCAGGGCGGCAATCTGAGCCCTCTGGCATCGGCCGTTACTGGCAACACACCAGTAGGTGGCGATAAACCCGCCGGGCGCGACCAGGGCGGTTGGGACGGCTCACTCAGTGGCGGCATTGTCGCCGAGCTGGACGACGGTGCGTCGATCGATACCGCGTCACCGGGTCGCCCGAACATGGCGTTCGATCCGTTCGTGCTCGCCATGCTCCGGCAGATCGGCATGGCCCTGGAGCTGCCCTATGAGGTGCTGATTAAGCACTTTACCGCCAGTTACACCGCCGCGCGTGCTGCGGTGATGGAGGCTTGGCAGTTCGTTCGCGGTTGCCGTGACTTCCTGGGCCAGCATTTCTGCCAGCCCGTATACGAGCATTGGCTTGAAGAGGCTGTGGCACAGGGAGACATCGACGCTCCCGGGTTTTTCGACCACCCGTTGCTGCGTTATGCGTACAGCGGGTCACTATGGGTGGGTGATGGTCCTGGCACCGTTGATCCGCTCAAAGACATCAATGCCGCCGAAAAGCGCATCGATATTGGCGTCAGCACGCTCGCCAAGGAATCCATGCTTTACGACGGCAGCGACTGGGAAGAAAACCACGAACAGCGTGCGCTTGAAGTGAAGCGTAGGCGCGATGACGGCCTATCTGTCTCACCAACGGCTCGCCCCGAGGATGAGCCTGCGGCCAATCCTGATCTTCCTGAACGGACTTGACTATGAGCGACAACCCAACCGATGCACCTCCCGTGCACCGGGTGACGGCGTTCGACCTGGTATCACGCGAGCCCTGGGCCATTACCCCGGACATGCTGCAGACCATCACCGCCATCGCCCGCCGGGAGCATGAAGGCCCGGAAGCCTTGGAGGCCAGGCAGGGCAAACCCTTGCAGAACAGCCGCGCGGTGACCCAGCGCGGCAATGTGGCATTGCTGCCCGTCACCGGCCCGGTGTTCCGTTACGCCAACTTGTTTACGGCGCTGTCCGGTGCGACTTCGTTGGATGTGCTGGCCAAGGAGTTCACCACCGCCGTCGACGATCCGCGCACCGACACCATCATCCTGGTTATGGACACCCCCGGTGGTATTGCCAGTGGTATCGCTGAATTCGGCCAGATGATCCGCGCCTCGCCCAAGCGGGTGGTTGCGTATGTGTCCGGTAACGCGGCCAGCGCTGGCTACTGGATAGCTGCAGCAGCCCATGAAATCGTCATGAGCCGCACCGGCGCCGTGGGCTCCATCGGCACGGTGCTGACGGTGCGTAAAAGCGACGACGACGGCAGTTTTGAGATCGTCAGCAGCCAGAGCCCGAAAAAACGTCCTGACTTCAGCACTGAATCAGGACGTGCTGTGGCCCAGGCTCATGTCGACCGGCTGACTGACATCTTTGTCGAGGATGTCGCCAATTACCGTGGCCTCAGTGTTGAAACCGTTTTGGCCGACTTCGGCCAGGGCGATATGCGGATTGGCTCCGATGCCGTGGCATTGGGCATGGCCGACCGTGAATCCACCCTTGAACAACTCATCGCCGAGTTCAACGGCGGTTCTTCTGGAGAAAGATCTATGGCAACCACCACCAGCAGTAACGTCCCCGCGCCGACTGCAGACAAACCCGTCATCAACCGTGAATACCTGGCCGCAAATCATGCCGAGCTGCTCGCCAGCCTGGAACATGACGCACATGCCGCTGGTGCAGCTGCCGGCGCCCGCGCCGAGTGCGAACGCATCCAAGCGGTGGAAGCCGCCGCACTGCCCGGGCATGAAGAGCTGATTGCCACGCTCAAGTTCGACGGCAAAACCAGTGGCGCCGAAGCGGCGGCGCAGGTCATCGGCGCCGAAAAAACCAAACGTGCCGGTGCTCTGGCCGACATTCGTGCCCAGGCGCCTGCGCCGGTGCCCAATGCACTGACGCCACCGGCAGCCCCTGAGGCTGTGAAGGAGGATCCAGAGGCGCCGCTGGAGGAGCGTGCCAAGACGACTTGGGACAACGACAAGGAGCTGCGCGCCGAGTTTGGCACCTTCGAGGCCTATCACGGCTACCGCAAGGCCACCGAGCGGGGTCTGGTCAAGGTCCTGAAAAAGTAAGTACCGGGTAACCCCTTTCCACCCATGGCTCTGGAGAATCCTATGCCTCTTACACTCGACACCCCCCGCGCTTACGAGATCGGGGAAATTAACGATTTGTCCGTTGCAGCCGGCGTGCAGATTTTCGAAGGCTCGGCGGTTGGCATTGTCGCGGCTAACGGCCTTGCGCGACCTCTGGCGGCAGGGGATCTGTTCGTGGGCTTCGCCGATCGCGGCGTCGACAATCGAATCGGTGCCGCTGCTGCAGCGCGTGTGCTTCTTCGCGAAGCCGGCAAAGTTGAACTGCCCGTCACCGCACTGGCGATCACCGACATCGGTAAGCCGGTGTATGCCAGCGACAGCGGCACGTTTCTGCTCACCGCCGCCGGTAACAGCCTGATCGGGCATGTTCACCGGTTCGTGCGTACTGGCGTCGGCATCGTCAAGTTCGCCGCCCAGTCCGTCCCTGTCGCCGCGTAACGCATCACTCAATCCGTTCTTTTTTCTGACCGTATCCTTCTTCAGGAGAATCACCCATGGGTGCTGAAGTACTTTCCAGTCGTGCCATCATCGGCATGTTTTACGAACTGCTCGAGCAGAATGTGGGGTCGAGCTGGATCGACGCCGTGTCCAACCTGTTCGACTCTGACCAAGCCAAAGAAACCTATCCATGGATCGGCATGGTGCCGACTTTGCGTGAATGGATTGGTGGTCGCCACGCCAAGGGCTTTATCAGCGCTGATCTCGAAATCGAAAACCTGCATTTTGAGGCCACCCTCGAAGTGCTGGTCACCGAGCTGCGCCGCGATAAAACCGGACAGTTGCGCATCCGCCTGGGCGAGCTGGCCGACCGCACCAACGCGCACTGGGCGCGACTGCTGTCGGTGCTGTTGCTCAACGGTGAAAGCCAGACCTGCTATGACGGCCAGTACTTCTTCGATACCGACCACGAAGAAGGCCAGAGCGGCGTGCAATCCAACAAGATCACAACCAGTCTTGCCAGTTTGACGGCGGGGACTTCCGGGACCCCATCCCGGCCGAGTGTCGAGGAGTTTCAGCAGGCCGTCGCCAAGTCGATCACCCAACTGACCAGCCTGAAGGATGACCAGGGCGAACCCATCAACGAACTGGCGCGTGAGTTCTTGGTGATGGTGCCGTACCCCCTGCTGAGCGTTGCGCAGACGGCGCTGAGCGTGCCGCGTGGTACCAACATCAACGAGATTGTCATGCCGGACAACGTGGTGGTTCGCGTGGTGGGTAACGTGCGCCTCAACGCCTGGCAGGACAAATTCGTGACCTTCCGCACGGACGGTCGTTTGAAAGCGTTCATCCGCCAGCAGGAAACCGACGTGGCCATGAAAGCCAAGGCCGAGGGTTCGGAGTACGAGTTCGACAACGACGCTCATCAATACGGCGTCGACACCTGGCGCAACGTGGGTTTTGGGCGCTGGCAGTACGCCGTGCTGAATCAGCTGGTGGCATAAGCCGGTAGGCCTGTTACCTCACCGAGGACATTGATATGCCGAAATACCGCGTGGAACAGACGATCACCCTTTATGGGGGGGAGCTGATCCTTAATGCGGCCCAGGCCAGTGCGCGTGCGCACAACCTGGAGCCGGTCGAAAACAAGAAGGGTCGCTACACCATTGTGTCGCCCGTGCAGTTCAAGGCCGGGGAGGTGATTGTGATCCCCGGCGAACCGGACAAGGCATTGGGGCAGCGGTTGTCGAAACTGGACAAGGTCGTAGGAGAGCGCAATGCCGAATAAATCCTACACCGTGCTGTCCGGCTCGTTTCGCGGGCCAGATGACAAACTGACCGGTCCGGGGGGCGTGATCGAGTTGCCTGATGACGTGGCCGAGCGTTTTCGTCACCAGCTGGAAGTGTTGGTGGCCGAGCCGTCACCGGCACCTTCCGCTGCGGGCGAGGGCGGGCGCAAGCCCGTCAAGGTGAGCCCTGATGCTTGACGACGATCTCAGGGGCTTCCTTGAGGACTTCGACGTTGGCGGGATGGTTGATGGTCAGCCGTTTTTGGCCGCGCGGGATATGCCGGACGAAATCCACGGTATGGGTGGCACCAACAGCCAGTCGACCGGCTACGAGATCCTAATCATCACCGCCGAGGCCGAGCGCCTGGGCATCGACAATCCCAAACTGATCACCGTCGGCGGCGTGAATTTTCGCGTCCGTGACCGCCGAATGATCGATGACGGCGCCTTTAGCCTGGCCTCCCTCACCAAGGTTTAACCCTCATGCCCTCGATTCAAGAACGCATCGTCGCAAAGGCGCAGGCGCTGATTCTGGCCGCCGGTACGTTGGCGGCAGACCGGGTGTATCGGAGTCGCACTGAGGCGATCAGACGGGACATGACGCCGGCGATCGTGCTGCGTCCTGACCTTGAAACCTGTGAGCGCGAAAGCGCTGCAGTGGATCGCAACCAGTTCGAGCTGACGGTGGAAATCATCGCCCGAGAGGACACGGTCACAGGTGCTGCCTGGGATCAGGTGGCTGACGTGGTCAAGGTGGCCGTGCATGCGGTCTTGATGGCAGAGGACGCTTTTGAAGAGGCGGATCGGGTGCAGCGCTTTTACATCGACTGGATCGAGGACGAAGGCGACAACACCGCCGGCAACTGCATGGTGCGTTACCGCTTCACCTACCTGTGCAATACCGGCGACCTGACGGCCGGACCTACCTTTTACTGAGGAACACATTATGCAAATCGCATTCGGCAGCGGGTTGTTTTACGCGACTCCGCTGATGGACGCTTATGGCAATGCCATTTCCGCGCCTACCCCCATCCTGTTGGGCATCATGCAAGAAGCATCGGTGGATCTGTCGTTTGATTCCAAGGAATTGTTCGGCAGCGAGCAGTTTGCTGTCGACGCGGCACGGGGCCAGGGCAAGCTGACGGGTAAGGCCAAGTCCGCCCAGATCAGCCTGCTGCAGTGGAATCAACTGGTGTTCGGACAGACCCTGACCACCGGCCAGGTGTTAGTTCATCACTCCACGGAGCCCACAGTGGTGCCGGCAGGGGCCACCATCACCGTGGAGCCTCCAGCCGGCGGGACGCTCTCTGGTGATCTTGGGGTACGGGGCGCCGGTGCGATCCCTTACGTACGGGTACTGAGCGCACCGACAGTTGGGCAGTACACCTTTGATGCCGCCACGGGGGAATATGCATTTGCCGCTGCAGACGTGGCCAAGTCGGTGTTCATTGATTACCGCTACACCGTTACGACGGGTAAAAGCCTGTCGGTGAAAAACCTGCCCATGGGTGACATGCCGGTATTCCAGGGCGAGCTTGTCCTGAAATACAAGGGCAAGACTGTGTACGTGCGCGTGCCGAACTTTGTCAGCAATAAGCTGGGGATCGCTACCAAACAGGACGATTACACCATCCCTGACTTTGAATTTACCGGCTACGCGGATGAGTTCGGTGAGGTGTGCTACTGGAGTGCCAACGAATGACGGTCGTGAATGTCCCCGGTGTTTCGTTCCCGTTTCCAGGGAAAACGCTCGTCATCCCGCCCCTGGCGCTGGGGGATCTGGAGCAGCTGCTGGAGCGGATCAACGCGGTGATGGCCGGCAACATGGACCGGGACAGTATCGCAACGGTGATCGACGCCACCCATGCAGCGCTAAGGCGTAACTACCCCGACATCGAGCGTGCAGAAGTGGCTGCGCTGCTGGATCTGCGCAACATGCGTGAGGCGCTGGATGCGGTCATGAGTGCTTCGGGTCTGGAAGTTACGGAGCCGGCACCGGGGGAAGGCCAGGCCCCTTCGACTGGGGCCAACTCTACGCTCACCTGATCGCCAGCACCGGGCAAAGCCCGGTCACGCTGCGGCGTGATTGGGACATGGTCATGGTCGGTCATATGACCGACTACTGGCGTACTCACCCACCCGTGCACATACTTGTTGCGGGATACATGGGCTACAAACCGACCCAGGAAGTGACTGATGCACCCGATCTGGCCAGCAACCTGGCAGCAATGTCTGCTGAGTTGGCGGGCGAGCTGCCCGAGCACCTACGCCAGGCGCTAGACGCGTTTTCCAGCAGTCAGTAGCTAATTGGAGAGAGTGGAGGGCTTGATGAATTCGATAGAGGTTATGTGCTTAAGCAAAAATACGATTTTGTCATTTTGCTCAATCTCCACTAAAACCTCTTCATCCATCACCGCCGCTATCCTCCCGAGACAGGGCATATCGGCTACCTCAAAAAATGCAGGCAGGTTTAGGTCATGCATATGTTTGAGCCTGGTGGTGAACATTCATCGCCCTCCCGTTTGAATGGAAAATTTTTTACTCACTCTTCAGGTGGATCTCAGGTTGTCTCTGTATTTCGTAGATCTATTCAACGCTTGCCTGACAATTTAATGGCTGTGCTGGTTAATGCTACCTGTCGTTAGATTTTGTCAAAGTTCTGCCCATCATGATTTTGGATTTAATGGCGAAGGCACCGCAGAGGTGGTCCCCAATAAATCGAATCAACTGCCAGGTCGTCATCAATAGTCTCGCTTTAGCGGGGCTTTTTTTTGCCTGTGAGTGAGGTTTTGGTATGGATCGCAATATTGCCTATCAGTTCACTGCCGGCACCCAGGGCTTTGTTCGTGCGGTGGAAAGCATCGAGCGCAACATGCGTGACGCCCGGACGACATTCAGCCGCGAACTGCGTGCCATCAACACCGAGATGGTCGGCAGTCAAACCCGCCTGGCTCGTTTTGGCCCAGCCGTTAATGAAGCGTTTTCTGGCGTCAGTGCCATCATGCGCTCGGGCCTGGGTGGTGTGGCGGCAGGCATTGCGGGTGTGTTTGGTCTGGGGGCCTTCAAGCTTGGCCAGATCGTTAGCGACAGCAAGGACGCGGCGATCCAACAGGAAGCTGCTTACCGTGGCCTGGAAGCGGTGGCCAATCATGCCGGCATCGGTATTGGCCGGGCGATGGATGAGGCCAACAAGCTCGCCTCTGACGGCTTGCTCAGCGTCGGCGACGCGGCCAAAGCTCTGCAGAACCTGCTCAGTCGTGGTTACAACGTCGACCAGGCAGTGGCGGTGATCAACCGCCTGAAAGACGCTGCAGCGTTCAATCGGCAGGCCAATCTCAGCATGTCGGAAGCGGTGGTGTCGGCCACCGAGGGCTTGAAAAACGAAAATTCGGTGCTGGTGGATAACGCCGGTGTCACGAAAAACGTCGCCAAAATGTGGGATGAGTACGCCAAGAGCATCGGCACCAGTCGCGACAAGTTGTCGGACTCGCAAAAGATCACGGCCGAATACAACGGCATCATGAAAGAGACCGAGGCCCAGGTCGGTAATGCTGCCAAGGCGGCCGATGGTTTGACCGGCAGCCAGGCCGAACTCGACTCCAAAAGCAACCAGCTGCAGGTCACCATCGGCACCATCCTTGAACCGGTCTTTATCAGCCTGAATAAGCGGCTTTCGGAGACTGCCAGTTGGTTCAACAATCTGCTCAAAGGCATGACCGGCGTAGGCCTTACCGTTGATGAGGTGGCGGCGAACGTCGCGCGTTACGAAGCGATGTTAGGGACCGTCATCGCCGGCCCGCGCGGTGGGGGCGGCAAGGCCCAGCTGGAAGCCACGCTGGTCGAAGAGCGCCTGCTGCTTGAAAACATGCAGTTGGTGTCCAACAAGCTCGAAGAAGTCGACGCGGGTATGCGCTCCCGTTCCGCTCGCATCGAAGAGCAGCGACGCAAAGTGGCGGAGATGGCCGCAACCGGCAATACAGCCCTGACCAAAGCGCCACAGCAGGGCAGGACAAGTCCGACCGCTTACGGCGTTGAAGTCGCCCGGTTGACCAAGCTGGAACAGGCTTATGCGGCAGCCATCGAGCATCGGAAAAAAATAGTTGAGTCCACAACTCCCCCTAAAAAAGCGGATGACCCGGTAAGTGCGCCGACGAAGGCCACGTCACGGGTCAGTGAGTGGGCAGAAGCTTTGGACGCGCAGAAGGTCGCTCACGCCCAACAGCAGGCCGAGCAGGGCACCTTCCTGCAGTTCTCCCAGCAGCAGGAAATGCAGTACTGGCAGGGCATTCTCAAGCGCACGGATTTGAGCGCGGCCGAACGTTTGAGTGTTCAGCGCAATTACCTGGCGTCGCTGAATGCGTTGCGCCGGCAGGACGAAGGCCAAGCCTTTGCCGATCTGCAGGCCCAGGCGCAGCAGTACCGCAACAATATGGACGCGCGCCTGCAGATCGCTCAGCAGACTCTGGAGCGCAGCCGGCAACTTTATGGCCAGGACAGCCAGGAATACCGCAAGGCTGCGGCTGAGGTGGTTGCTGCCGAGCGCGAAAAGCAGCAGCAAATCACCAACATGAAACAGCAGCAGCTGGCAGCCGATCAGCAGGCGCGTCTTACCGATGTTGCGCATGCCGAACAGATGGCCCAGTTGGATCTGCAAGCCAATCTGATCACCCAAGGCCAGTTGCTGCAGGCCCAGGCCGAGTTCGAAAAGCAACGGTATGCGATCGAAGCTCAGGCATTGGCCGAACGTAAAGCGCTGCTGGAGCAGGATCCTGACCGCAACCCGGTCGCGCTGCAGCAGGTCCAGCAGCAGATCCTGGCGCTGGAGCAAACGCACCGCAACAGCATGGCAGTGATTGGCAGGCAGCAAACCTTCGAGTCGCAAAGCAACTGGACGGGCATGGTCGACAGTCTGCGTACCAGTTGGTCGAGCGGGCTTACCGGCATCATCAGCGGCACCATGAGCACCCAGGGCCTGTTGCGCGGGATCTTCACCAGCATCGGCACCGCGTTCGTTGAGAACATGGTCACCAAGCCGTTGATGGCCTGGATGTTCGGTGAGACGGCTAAAACCGGCGCGACGGTAGTGGGTGTAGGCGCTCGAACGGCTGCAGAGGCAGGCGGTGCGGCTATGTCCGTAGCGATCTGGGGCGCAGCCACGATCAAAAACATCATTGCCAGCGCCTGGCAGGCCATGGCTGGTGCTTTTGCAGCCATGTCAGCCATTCCAATCATTGGTCCGATCCTCGGCGCGGCGGCTGCGGTTGCTGCAGGTGCGTTCGTATTTGGCCTGGTGAAAAACGTTGCTTCGGCCGAGGGCGGCTATGACATCCCTGCCGGTACCAACCCCATGACACAACTCCACGAGCAGGAAATGGTGCTGCCCAAGCAATACGCCAATGTCATTCGCCAGGCAGCTAATGGGGATGGGCAGTTGGGCGGTTCTGGCAACAGCTATCACTACCATGACAGCAGCGGCCGGATGTCGCCCGCTGATATTCGGCGTGGTGCCCGGGTGCTGGCTGAGGAAATGCAAAAAATGCGGCGCAACGGCGCCATCAAAACTTAGGGGGCGAGATGTCGTTAGGACCTTTTTGGCCGGCGCGCTGGATCGCCAGTTACCCCGATATGGGCGCGGCGGCGGAAGGTGTTCTACCGCGTCTGCCCGGGCAAACCCTGCTTTCAAAAAAAGCACCTGAATGGAGTACCGGCGTGCAGAAAGCTGCCAGTGGTCGACGCCGGACAACGGCGTACTACCCGGCGCCGCTGTGGTCTTTCCAGCTGAGTTACAACGCCGTGCGCAAGCGCCCTGGGTTGGATGAGTGGTCGAGGCTGATTGAGTTCTTTAATCAGCGCAAAGGGCAATTCGGCGAGTTTCTGTTCTTTGACCGCAGTGATCACCTGGTAACGCTTCAGCGCTTTGGCACCGGGGACGGCATCACGCGAACATTCCAGCTTTCCCGGGAGATCGGTCACTGGATGGAGCCGGTGTACGGGATCGTCAATGTGGACGTCGTCACTGTCAGTGGTGCTCCTACTTCAGCCTTCACTGTGGATGAGCTGGGGCGCATCACCTTTACGGTGGCCCCTCCGATTGACGCGGCGCTGGTGTGGAGTGGGGCGTTTTATTTTCGCTGTGCTTTCGAGGCCGATTCGCTCGACGGGGCTCAGCCTTATCGCGCGATTTGGGAGCTCAAAAACATCGCGTTCACGAGTATCAAGCCATGATCGATGCCACACCTGAACTGAAATCCTTTCTGGCCACGGCGCGCAGTTTCGTCATGGCAGATCTGTACACGATTGCCCTGGCCAGCGGCCAGGTGCTGCGTTACACCGATGCGGGTTTGCAGATCTTCTATGCCGGACAGAACTACTCGGCCAGCGGGCCGCTGATCAAGCGCACCGGCGTACGTGCGGTGCGCGGGATTGAGGTCGACACGTTGAACGTGACCTTTACCGCCGGCATGGACGACACCGTGTTCGGCGAGCCCTTGCTGCCATTCATTGCCAGCGGCGGTTTTGACGGTGCCACCCTGAACCTTGTCCGAGCGTTTATGGCGGACTGGCGGTCGCCCGTGGTGGGTACGGTCACACGTTTTATCGGGCGTGTCGCGGAGGTGGATCCTGCCGACCGCGAGCAGGCGACGGTGACAGTAAAGTCGCCGATCGAGCTTCTGGATACCAAGGTGCCCCGGGGCGTTTATCAGCCCTCGTGCCTGCGCACGGTGTACAGCGCCGATTGCGGGGTGAACCGTGCCCTATTTGAAACCGTGGGTGTGGTCCAGGGCGGCAGCACGGCCCTGCGTGTGAACTCCAATGTGCCCGCCACCCAGGGCTGGTTCGACCAGGGCGTGATTCGTTTTGTAAACGGTGCCAATGCAGGTGTGACAAGAACCGTACGCCGATTCACTGCAGATGGCGCCGTGACGATGATTCTGGGGCTGCCAGGCGTGCCAGTGGCAGGTGATCAGTTTCTGATTTACCCGGGTTGCCCACGGACGCTGGATGCCTGCACCAACAAATTCGGCAACCGAGCGCGGTACCGGGGGATGCCGTTCATTCCCGTCGCGGAGACATCGGTATGAGCCCGTTCGAAGTGCTGCAGCGTGATGCCGTGGTCGCGCAGGCTGAGCGTTGGCTGCGAACGCCGTACCAGCACCGGCAGCACCTGCTCGGCGTCGGCGTCGATTGCGCCTGGTTGCTGATTGAGGTGTATCACGCCGCCGGATTGATTCCCTCGATCGATCCCGGGGCGTATGCCCAGGACTGGCACCTGCACCGAAGCGAGGAACGCTACCTGGGTTGGCTGGAGTTGTACGGCCGGCAGATCGACGTCCCGCAGCGTGGAGATGTCGCGGTCTGGAAATTCGGCCGGACCTTCAGCCACGGCGCGGTGGTGGTCGATGAGCATCGCATCATTCACGCCTATCGGGACATCGGCGTCGAGTTTGCAGATAGGCGTGAGGAGCGGCTCTCCAGCCACACCGTGCGTTATTACACACTTAACCGATATGGAGTCAGCGATGGGGGGCAGCAGTAGTACCATTTCCAACAGTGCAACGCGCATCAACGCGCTGCAGATCCAGAGCAGTGCGAGTGGCAAGCCGATCGCCTGGATCGCCGGCCGCAATCGCGTCAGTCCTAATCTCATTTATTACAGTGACTTCGAAGCTGTCGCCAAAACCACGACGAAAAAGTCGGGAGGTAAAGGCGGGGGCGGAGCTACTCAAAAAGACACGACCTATACCTATTATGCGGCGCTGATCCTTGCGGTCGGGCGTGGGCCGCTGGGTGCCATTCACCGTGTCTTCCGCGACAAGGAAGTATTCACATCGCTTGCTCAAGTGGGTTTGAACTACGCCAATGGCACTCATGATCAGACCGTGTGGGGGTTTCTTCAAACTCGCCACCCGGCCGAAGCGATTGCCTATTCCGATACGGCCTACGTGTTTTCCAGCAGGTACCTGCTCAACGATAACGCCGGCGTCCAGAATCATACCTTCGAGGTGGACGGGCGTTATCAGGTGCCCGGGCTGCCGGATGCCAACCCGGGCGATTTCCTGCCTGGGCTTTTGCTCGATCCATTGGACGGTATCGGTTTTACCCCAGCATGGGTCGCGGATATGTCGAACTACCGCAACTATTGCTTGGCGGAAAACTTACTCTTGAGTCCGGTGCTCGACGAGCAGTCACCGGCGAATGAGGCGATCGCGCGCTGGTTGCAACTGACCAACAGCGAGATGGTGTGGTCTGCTGGTCAACTCAAGGTGATCCCCTACGGCGACCAGGCCGTCACTGGCAATGGCGTGACGTGGTTTCCAAACATCACCCCAGTGGCGGATCTGACCGATGACGATTTTCTTTCTGAGGACGGTGAGCCGCCGGTCTCGCTCAAGATCAAGAGCCAGGCCGACAGCTACAACGAAGTGTCGCTGGAGATCCTTGATCGCGATCACGAGTACAACACCGACGTGGTGCGTGCGCCTGATCAGGCTGCCATTGAGCAGTTTGGCTCCAAGCCGATGGACACCATCAAAGCGTACGAGATCTGCAATATCGCCATCGGCGCCCATGCGGCGCAGTTGTTGGTGCAGCGCAAGCTGTACGTGCGTAATGAATATGAGTTCTCCCTCGGCTGGCAGCATGTGCTCCTTGAGCCTATGGACCTAGTCACGATCACTGAGCCAGGGTTGAACCTGCACCAGCGCCTGGTCCGGCTGATTTCGGTTGAGGAGGACGAGCTGGGTAAGTTGGCGATCGTGGCCGAGGATGCGTTGCTGGGCGTCGGCAGCGCACCTAACTATCCGGTGCAGAGCAAAAGCGGTTATCAGGGCAATCAGAACGTCGCGCCTGGTCCTGTCCTGGCGCCCATCATGTTCAACCCACCCGAGAGCTTGCTGCCCGCCGGCACATTGCAGATCTGGGGCGGTGTTGCCGGTGTGGGTGAAGCCTGGGGCGGTTGTGAGATTTGGATCAGCGCCGATGGCGACAGCTATCGGTTAGCGGAGACGATTTACGGCAGGGCGCGCATGGGGCAACTGACAACGACTCTGGCCGCTGGAAGCGATCCCGATACGGTCAACACCTTGTCAGTGCAACTGGCAGCGGCGACGGAGCTGGCTGCCGCCACTACTGCAGAGGCGGACAGTGGCGCCACGCTGTGTTGGGTGGCCGGTGAGTTGCTGAGTTATCGAGACGCGGTGCTCACGGGCGTCGGAGGCTATGAGCTGAGTTATCTGAGACGCGGACGTCTGAGCACGGCCATCTCCAGTCACTCGGCCGGTTCACCCTTTGTGCGGTTGGATGATGCCGTTTGGAAGTACAGCTACACGTCCGACCAGGTCGGCAAGACTGTCTGGGTCAAGTTCCGCTCATTTAACGTGTTCGGTCGAGCACTTGAGGATCTGGCGGATGTCACTGCCTACAGCGTCACGTTGTCGCCGGCTCGGGTAGCGCCTGATACCGCGCAAAACCTCGCCCTGTTCGGTGCCTTCGAGGCGCCGTACTTCACCGTCAGTTGGGTGGCCGGAGCTCGTGCCGAAGATCGCTTGGTACGTGTTCGTCACGCGGGCAGTAATGCCCTCCTGCGAGAGGTGGCGACTACCAGCACGGCATTTACTTACCAACGTGAAGATGCGCTGGTGGATGGTGCGCTCATTCGCAGCTATCGGGTGGAGGTCATAGAGCGCAACGCTGCAGGCCAAGCACAGTTGGTGTCGTTGTTGGTCACCAATACGGCGCCGGCGCCCGTTACGGGAACCGCCGCCTCGGTCACTGGCACCACCACCGCGGATGTCAGTTGCGCGGCCAGTGCAGCTGCAGACACGGCGGGCTATGTGTTTGTGTATTCGACAGAGGAGGACTTTGATCCGGCAACTGCAGGAACGGTCGGCTATCAAGGCGTATCACGCACCGGGCAGATCACGGGACTGACGCCAGACACCACGTATTACCTCTGCGCTGCAGCGTACGACACCTGGAGCAGTGTACGCAGTCAACTCAACTTCGCCCCGGCGATCACCTTCAACACCTGATAGAGACTCATCATGCAACCTATTCAATTCTTTGCCGCAAGGGCTGAAGACGGCGTGCTATTGCCTGGAGCAACGGTGAGTGTGCTTGTCTCCGGGAGTGAGACGTTGGCGCCGCTGTTTTCCGATGCAGCGGCGACCGTTGTCCTGGCCAACCCCATGCATGCCGATGCCAGTGCACGGGTGTTCTTCTACACCACAGCGGCCCGCATCGATATTCAGATCGGCTACGCGGGGTACCGAGCGCCGCTGCTGCAGGGCATCGGTACCAGTGATCCGGTGGATATGATCAGTGCGGAAATTGA
The DNA here is from genome assembly GCF_049590575.1 of Pseudomonas sp. Taxonomy (GTDB): domain Bacteria; phylum Pseudomonadota; class Gammaproteobacteria; order Pseudomonadales; family Pseudomonadaceae; genus Aquipseudomonas. Next base: position 20,474 of record NZ_JBAWDE010000099.1, on the reverse strand, counting down.
TCGTCTCAACCGCGATATGGTCGATGGAAAAGTGCATGCCACTGTCGCTGCAGGTCTTCTGGCGACGGTCGACGGCCAGTCTTTTTACGTCGAGCCCACCTCGCCAGATATATCGCGCAGTCTGTATGTGCGGGTCAGTGCCACGGAGGCCAGGCACGTCTCCGATGATCCGTCAGTGGGTTACATCGCAGAGATAGACGTGCGCACCTCGGCCGTTGAGAGCGGCACGTTTAACTGCTTGGAGCTACGGTTTGTTCGACTGGCCGTAGAGTCCGGTTACACCTGGGCGCTGGTCGACTCGGTTGGACGCATGGCGTTGGGGTGCCGGGTGGATGGTTCACTCGTGGGTAAGTTCATGCTGCGCGACGGCACCGTCGATCGCAGCACGCTGAAGCTCGACCTCGACGGATTCATCGCCAAGGCGTTGGACCCTCAGTCGGGATACGCGTGGGCAGTGATCGATACCCTGGGCCGGATTGGTCTGGCTCTTCGAGTGGACGGTACCGTTACCGGGAAATTCTTGCTCGGCACCGGTGCCGTACCTCGCAAAGCGCTGGGGGCCGATCTGTCGGGCTTCATTGCGGTTCAACTGAGCCCAGAGTCCGGCTATGTCTGGGCCGTTGTTGATGCGGTTGGCCGCATTGCGTTGGGCATCACCACAGCCGGCAAAACGGTGGGTAATTTTGATATTCATATCCCCGATGTCACAGGGATCGAGTACCTCAAACCGGTTCACGACCTGCTGTGTGTAGGGGATTCCCTGACAGCCAACAGCAGTCAGGTCACCTGGCGCGAGCAACTGGCGCCACTGATCAGTGCGCGGACCATTGTGAATGGCGGCATTGGCGGCCAGACGTCTCGCCAGATCGCCGCGCGCTTCGGCGCCGGCAGTGCGCTGCTGACCGTGACAGACAATCAGATCCCAGCCTCGGGGTCAGTGACGGTTACAGCCTTGAGCACCTTGCTGTTGTCCACGCCTGCGACCAACTCGGGGACCTTCACGTTGACAGGTACCTTGGGTGGCATCCACGGCACGTTGATATGCACGCACAGTGAGACAGGGGACTCGTCGGACGTTTACACGTTTGTTCGGGATGCTGCCGGAGACGCCCGGTACAGCGCGCCCAAGTCGCCATTTGTACCCGACGTGCCCGGTAACGGGTTTTACACAGAGATCATTTGGATGGGGCGCAACAACCTCGACAACATCGAGCAGATCAAGGCCGACATTCGAGCCATGGTCGGTGTGCAGAAAACCGTTGAAAAACGCTACCTGATTATCACGCCGCCGCTTGGCGGCAACCCGACACCGGGCACGTCGACGGGAGAGGGGGGTGGTACCGCCACCTACAACAACTGTGTCGCGCTGGAAGATTGGGCCACCACCGAGTACGGCGATCGCGTGATCAAGATCCGCGAGTGGCTGATGCAGTTCAACGACGGCAGCGCCGACGATCTCGACGACGTGGCCAAGGGCGTGGTTCCGCGTTCGCTTCGGCTGGACATCATTCACAACACCACGATCAGCAACGGGCATATCGCCCGTCGCATTGCCTATGAAATTAACCGGAGGTCCTGGTAATGGCCGGACAAAAAACCGTACTGGATGGCATCACCTTTACCGATACGACGTTGCCCATTCTGCGTTCCGATGCGTTGCTGAGTGCGGGGTCGCTGTATCTGTTCGACTTGGGGCATAGTTTGGGTGGTGTGAACGGAGTGCCAGCAGCGGGCGCTGTTATCCCCAATATCGCTTACGCCGAAGCGGCAGCGGTGCTTGGCGCTGGCACTGAGAGCAGCTTGGCCGGGGTCTTTAGCAGCAACGCGGTCGCGGCCGACGCATTGTTTGAGCGAACGCCCAAGAAGGGCCTGCACGCCATTTACAGCCAAGTGAACAACACGGTGAGTGGTCATGGATCACAGATCAACATCGCAATAGCGATCCGTGACTACATCATCGCGAACAAAACCCACCTGTTCTATTTCTCGGTATGGGCACATCGCACACGCGCTGCGCTCTCTACGGGGCATCGATACATGGAGATCGGTAGCGGCGGTAACTTCCTGGGGTACATGAGTGGCGCCGGAAACACAGGCAAGGCTTCCGGGCTTTACAACGTCGTCGGCGGTGCCAACGCCGTGGCCAATCGGTACTCCTCGATGCGAGCGTCCGCTGGTAGCGGTGATACGGTGGCGGCAGCGGCCGGGAGTATTATTTTCGGTAACGGCGGATCTGGTTCCGCGCTGACCAATCAATGCCCCTCGGACATTTTCTATCGCGGCTACTGCGAGGATCTGACCGTGTCGGGGCGAACCTACGCTGACGTCGACGCCCTCGACAAGGCGTTATGGGATGCCGCTTTCGCTGCAGGTGGCCGGTTTGCTGGAGACACCTTCACCGCACCGTCGACTTTCCCATAGCTGGCCAGGTAAACCTATAAGCCCGCCGCAACTCATGGTCTGCGGCGGAAGCGGAATTTTTCCCAGCCGTTTTTGAACCTGAAAGTTCCGGTGTCTCCTCTGAGAGCGTAAAGGCTTGCTCTGTAACTAGCAGTGAATCGAGAAAATCCAAGACGTCTGATTTTTTTGTAGACCCAAACCCATCCGTGGTGATTGGTAGTTTTGGCGGGCCTTTGCACCATTGACGCGTTCCTTCTAGGGGGAATTTGGCGGGGATGATAGCGATGTGCCCCATCCAAAGGCTGTCAATTAATAACGGGGCTGAACTTCTTATCGTCATGGGGTTTCTCGCCCCATTCGTTTGAGTACAGCACCCTGTGCACCTGAGCCAACTGAGTTGGCTTTTACCTCTAATCCCGCCGTTGTGCGGGTTTTTTTCGTCTGGAGAAAAGGCTATGGCACGACTCTCGACCACTCAAGCGAGCAGCCGCAACGCGCTGGCCTTCCTCGACATGCTCGCTTGGTCCGAGGGGACCAGCACGTCGCCGGCCACGGCCCTGGATGGTTACGACGTCATCGTGACGGGCATCGACAGGAAGCCTGAAGTCTTCACAGATTTCAGTGATCACCCCTTCGCAAAGGGACGGCGCTCGAAGGTCATCAACAGCAAGGGTCTGACATCTAATGCCTCGGGCCGATACCAGCAGATGTTGAAGGACTGGCCGTATTACCGAACTTTGCTGGCCCTGCCTGACTTCAGCCCGATCAGCCAGGACCTGCTGGCCCTGCAGCACATCCGCGAATGCCGCGCGCTACCTGACGTGCACGCCGGCCGGGTCGAATCCGCGATCGCAAAGTGCCGGAATATTTGGGCAAGCCTGCCTGGTGCAGGGTATGGCCAGCGTGAACACCGGCTTGCCGATTTGATCCAGCAGTACCGTCTGGCGGGTGGAGCACTGTCATGACGGCATTACGGAAAGTGTCCCGCTGCCTGGCCCAAGCCGAAGCAGATCGGCTGTATTTCGAATGCCCGGGATGCGGTATCGCTCATGGTGTGTCGCATGGAAATGGGCCCGGGCCACGGTGGGGGTGGAATGGCAATGTGGAGACGCCGACGTTCACGCCGAGCATTCTGGTCCGATACACCTGGTCGGACGGCCCGAGGGTTTGCCATTCGTTCGTGACCGGTGGGCGTATCCAGTTTCTCCAGGACTGCACACACCATCTGGCAGGGCGGACCGTCGACCTACCCGATTGGGAGGATGAGTAATGCTGACCACATCACAGAAATTGGCAGTCTTGCTGATCGCGATGATCGTTGCGTTCGGCGCGGCCTGGCAGGTGCAAGCCTGGCGTTACGCAGGGCAGCTCGCGAGCCAGGCCGCGCTGCAGGCTGACGATCTAAACAATCTGACCCAGGCCGCGCTCCGCCAGCAGCAAACTGAACAGGACAAGCGCCTGGCCATGGAGCAACAACTCGCCATCTCCGATCAACAGCACACCAGAGAACTGTCCGATGCCAAACGTAATCAGGCTCTATTGCGTGACCGCCTTGCTACTGCTGATGTGCGGCTGTCAGTTCTTCTCGACGCCAAGGACCCAGCCAGTTGCTGCGACGTGTCTCCCACCCCCAGCTCCGTCGGCGTGGTTCATGCAGCCCGTCGAGCCCAACTTGACCCAGCGCATGCTCAACGAATTATCGGCATCACCGATGCCGGCGATCAAGGATTGATCGCCCTGCGGGCCTGTCAGGCCTACGCGAAAGAAGTCTCTACACCAAAGTAAAAGGAGCGGCCGGGCAGGATGCGTCAACATCCAAACCGGCCACCTTCCCCGCAGATCGTCCCTGCAAGTCCAGCCAAGGCTCCTGCTTCGTGCACAAAGCGGAGCGAGCCTGGCACTGTTTATCCATACAGCAAAGGTCTTGCTTTTATATGTCTACACCCATCATCCCTTGGATGGGCGGCAAACGCCGCCTGGCCGACCGCCTTATCCCGCTCTTTCCACCCCACGAATGCTACGTTGAAGTCTTTGCCGGCGGCGCCGCGCTCTACTTCATGCGGCCCCAGGCCGCGCCCGTTGAAGTCCTCAACGACATTAACGGCGACCTGGTGACGCTGTACCGCGTGGTGCAGAACCACCTGGAGGAATTCGTGCGCCAGTTCAAATGGGCGCTGAGCTCTCGCCAGGTTTTCGAATGGCAGAAGATGACCCGCCCTGAAACCCTCACCGACATCCAGCGCGCCGCCCGGTTCTTCTACCTGCAGCATCATGCCTTTGCCGGCAAGGTGGCCGGGCAGACGTTCGGCACCGCTACCACTTGCCCAGCCATCAACCTGTTGCGGATCGAGGAAAACCTTTCCGCAGCGTGGCAGCGCCTCTCCGGCACCTATGTTGAGAATTTGGGCTGGCTGGAGTGCGCGGAGCGTTACGACCGGGCACACACATTTCACTACATGGACCCGCCTTACTGGCAGACGGCCGGTTATGGAGTGGATTTTCCCTTTGAGAATTACGAGCGAATGGCCGAATTCATGCGGCGATGTAAAGGCAGAGTGATGGTCAGCATCAATGACCATGCGGATATTCGGCGTGTTTTTGATGGCTTTCACTTTGAAACTGTCGATATTCGGTACTGCAATACAAATCAGCGACAGCAGAAAGCAGAGGTAAGTGGCGAGTTGGTGATCATGAACTGGGAGCCAACAGCACTGGGTGGCCTGTTCTGATCATAGCAACCCCTAACGCTGCGGAAAGTATGTGTCGAGTGAGGCCGTGGTACGTCAACCCCGCGTGAAGCGCGCCGCTGTCTTTGATGGTGGCGCGTTGGGACCGCTGAGCTAAAGTTACAACTGTAGCTCATATTGCAGTATTTCAATCTCGCATCGGGTCGCAAATGGATAAGCAACTCGCAGGTCTTTCATTTCTACTTACCCTCGTGTGGATCTCTGCAGTCGCCTTCGTTATGTGGTACTTCAGCTAATAGGCCCCACTTGGTCATTTCTGTCCGCCGACTTCTAAAATTAGCTGCGGCCTTGCCTGCAGGGAAGCCACTCAAAGTCTTCTTTGGGCTGGCAAAATTCCATTGCAATTTTTTCTGCCTGTGCTGCTGTTATGTCCGGGTCAAGCCACTCACTGGCGTGCGCTGGTGAAAGGACCAAGGGGCGCCGTCCGCAGATTCCGACCATGCCTTGATCGCTTGCGGCTGTGATAATGACAAATCCATCGCCCTCATGATGCTCCGACCCGGGACTTACCTCGGCAAGCGCCCCGAAGAACATAGGGCGCCGGCTCTTCAGGCGGATGAAGTAAGGCTGCTTATCATTCGGATCTTCCGGATCTTCTACCCATTCATACCAACCTTCACAGGGTACTATGGCCCGACCACTCGGCCAGATTTGTCCGAAAAAGGTCCCCGTGGCAATCGTTTCTACCCGAGCGTAGATGGTTTCAAGATGTTTGCCCTTCGCCCAGGACGGAGCCCACCCCCATTTAATTGCATCGATGTACAGCCCGTACTCTGTAGCGTGTAGGACATGCGCCCGAGTAGACGGTGCGATATTATGGCACCCTATGGGCTCAGCGGCGTAATCGTTGATTAGCTCTATGTGAGGACTCAATTCTTCTACGAATTTCATTATTGCGTTATATTGCACGAATCGTCCGCACATAACTGCCTCCGCTTGTAGACATCCTCAAGAAAATTGGCCGCATACGACTTCACTGTGCATTCGCGCGTCATCAGTCACAGATACAGTACGGACGTGTTAGTAGCGCGAGCCAATACGCAAGTTGACTTGATTTCCACGAGTCTCCTGAGTTGAAGGCCGGATCCTTTAGGCGGCCGTGACAGAGTATCCAATTTCAGATTAGGCATACTTGCGTATAAATAAAGCGAAAGATTGACGGCTCTGCATAGGATTGGATCATACACTACTAATAAAGTGCGCCAGAATGTTATAGCACGATGCAAGTCCTCAGCGATCATGAACCGGTATTTTTTACCACATCGCAACGGTACTGTGTCGCGAAATGGGCTGGTCGGAGTATGGAAATCCTTACCCGTATTTATAGATTTACCTTAGGTAAATGTCGTAGCGCTGCTCGTAGCTCATGCCAGGGATATTGATAAATGGGCATTTTCAAACGGCAGCCTGATGCATGCACGAAAACATGCGCGGCGTAGACAGCGTCTTGGCCCTCATGGCAAGCCACGCAATACACGGTTTGCTCCATCAGCACCCATCTGCGGTGCCAACTGTCTAGTTCTATGTCAATGGAAAAGCGCTTTCTGGGATTTTGACTTGTGGATTCTGATTTCATTATCGACCAACGTTCAGCCAGTTATGCATCGAGCGTACCCTGTTGTGAATAAGTGAATCGAGCTCAATTGTTTCAGACATCTCGAAAGCACTCACTGAATGGTATCGGAGCCATTTTACAAAATGGATATATCTCTAGATTATAATCGGACAGGATATGGTGCCTATTTAGATTAATTTCTTCTGTCGATTAAAATCTGGCGAATTAGTGCAAGTGCCACCCCCGAAAATAACCCCGAGAAATAAAGCAAGACTTGTATGTCTTAGTATTGAGGGCTTAACAGGGCGAATCGGCTCCTGAGCTCTTCGATCAATGGATACTAATTCTAATGCATCATATTAGTGTTAATATTCAGTAACCTAGCTCTTTCGGCTCTTAAAGGCTCGATATTCTGCAGGGAAATGTCTTCATTTTTCCGCTGGGTTAGCACTTCAACCTCGCGATTAGTTTCTAACATTTTTAGCTATTTTCCAATTTCTGCAATTCTTACGCTTGAGAGGTCATCGTTAGATCGCTCTCTCAGCATCACACGCTCTGCTTCAAGAGCATCTGTTCCCAGAAAATAAAGGGGTATAATCTGATTGTTAACCTCAGTGCGCATTACTTGTTTTGAATTCCCTTCTGCTTCAGTCGAGAATGACGACGGGGTCGTAGGATGCTTAATGCTCATAACCTTCGCTATAGAAATTGCTTCAGTAAGTTCGGCTATGCGGTTATTACGCAATGCGCTCATTTGAAGACGAAGCCCCCCTAGCTCATCTTTTAGTATGGCTCGTTTGACATTGTCGGCTTCAAGAAGCTGCGCAATTTTGGACTCTTTATCTGTTTCATAATTAGAGCGCGCAGCGCTTATCTTTCCTTGGACTTCCGCGAGTCTATTTTCCACAATAACCTTAAGATCGGCGCCTATTTGTTTTCGCTCCATCGCCAAAGCAAAATCGACGAAACCATTGAGAATGGCAACACCCTCAACACCGGCTGGGTAAAGCATATCCAAGCGTATATAGCTACTAAGTTCGGTCTTTTTGGGGTCTGGTAAAACTAAACTTATTGAGTTAAGATTGAAAAGTTCAAATCCCTGCTCTAAGCTCTGGCCCGGTTTTTTGAAAGCTTCAAAAAGCTCTGGATGTGCCTTGAAAAAGCCAAAGCGTGCTTCGTAAGAATCGAGCCGAGCTCCGATCTTGTTCAAAGCTTCCGTTGGAGGTAGGGTATACACCTGAGAACGATTGAGGGCATCAAGGTCGTTGATAGCGGTAGGGCGTAGTAAGGTGCTGACTGCATATTGCTTAGGGGTTAATACTGCAACGAGCAGCCCGACAATCCCCGCTATTATAATTATAGTTAAAATAAAAAGCCGCTGTTTCCATAGGTTAATAAAGATAGCAACTAAATCTATTTCATCGTCATGAATCTTGCGCTGGTTCGTCGGCATGTCATTCAAAATCAATTCATCCTGAATAAATAGTAGTGCTGCGGGTTTGTGAAGCACTCTGTTATGTGATGAAATCAGTATTAGAAACGATGGTATGGGGCAGCCGTAGCATCTTAAGCCTCGCCTGCTCACCTCGCAACATTCAGCGACAACCAACTGTCGGCTCAGCTTTAAAAAAACCTCCAAGTCATCTGACCGCCTCAGTGAAGGAAATCCTTTCAACGGCGCTTTGTTCAGATGCAGCGGCGGCACTAGGATTCGGCTGCACGCGTGATACCGAAAGACCCTCCGAGCAGTGATCGGCGCTAAATCGAGCCGCATTCAGTAGGCGGTTCATTAACTGTTGTCCTTGTATACAACAAGCCGCGCCTGCGCCACGGCCTGAGCCTCGAGGCGTTCGCGCTGATAGATCTCAAAGGCCTGCAGATCAATCACCTGAGCCTGCACCAGGCTCGTGAGCCAGCCCGCAGAATGATGGAGCTTGTTAGAGAGTGTTTCTATGTTATTAGCTTGCATAATATCTCGTAGCTGCTTGGCCCATGCTTCGCGCAGAACTGTAGTGGACAAACCCTTTCGAGAAAGAGGAATTTCGGAGCTTACCCATTCCTTTCCACCGACATTGATCTCATCCATAACCGTTTACCTCTCAAGTTCGTTTCAATAACAGCTGAAGACCATCATATACGCTCCCTGGATGTTCGGTATGGTCAGGGCGACCAATGTTTTGAGAAATAGGGGGGGCACGACCTGACTCGATTTTCCAGTGTTTTTAGACTGCGCGTAAATCATGGGGGCAAGCGCGCTTGGCAAAAGACTTCATGAGCTCGGTAACGACCTGCCGTTCACAGAGAGTCAGTTTGCGAAACAATAAATTTAAGTCGCCTTGGTCGCACGCGCTAGAGTAGGTGCCCGTTAAAACGTATAGAACATCGACTCCGATCTCTGCTAACTTGGCAAGGTATAGCGCGCTCGGGCTTCGTTGTCCATGTTCATACTTAGATTGCGCATTTGCCATAACTCCACCAATTGCAGCGAAATCTTTTTGCAGGTAGTTCAAACGAATACGTTCATCTCGCAGTCGCATTCCTATTCTAAGCATAAACACTCCATAAAAACTCTTGATCAGCACTAAATACCTAAGTCAGTATTGAGCTGACGGCGGCATACTATCAATATGTAAGTACATTCACGTTTCCCTTAGCCCGGGCCAAAAGTAATTCATCACCATCCGTTTCCTTTTACGTGGTGATCGTGGGGTATCCGTAAAAGGTATCAGATTCGTCCAGATTTGCAGAGTGAATGCACCATCTTAAGAGTACTAACGGTTGAGCGTTGCGAATGACTCCTTCGCATGTGGCTAATTTCCTCACCGGCTAGCGCTCCGTCGCATAATGGATCCAATCTCTGGCTAAGCCTTTGGGTGGTTGGTGCGGACTTCCCGCGTGAAGTCAAAAGCATGGATTGCATTCTCGTTTTTTCCGGCTCTACGCTTAAAGAGATGGGGCAAGGGCGCAGAAACACCCAACCAATCCGTGTTTTTTACCGTGCTTAAACCGTTATTTTTACTCTGGCTCCTAAATTATTACCATGCTTTTAATTCGTAAAATAAATTGAACTTTTCTGAGATGAATCTTTTTTCGCTTTTTGATGAGTTTTAGCTAAAGGTTTTTTCACTGTCGCCGACTACCTTAGCCGACTGTGATGGCATGGAGAGGCCGCCAATCGATACCGTACACAATTTTGAGAGAGTTACATGCTAAGAAATACTTTGATGAATCTAACAGTTAGATCTAAACTCACACTCGGCTTCGCACTGGTTATTGTGCTCACGATGCTGATCGCTCTGACTGGTTGGAGAGGCATTCTTTCGATGAGTGAGCGAAGTGAGCGTGTATCAGAAATCGCCAAACTAAGTACTCTCACGCGAGATATGCGAATCGCTCGGCTAATCTACAGTCATGAGTCAAACGACGAAAATGCTGCTAGCTGGCTTCAAGCGTATGGAAATCTCGAGAGCCATCTTGCCTATCTCGGCAAGGTGCTTGATTCTGAACTTAACGTGCCGCATATAAAAATCGCGATTAATGCGATGAGTGATTATAAGGGCTTTTACGAAAGATTGGTTGATGCCACTCATTCTCGCGAAGCAAGCCGAATTGTATTCGGAAGTAATGGCGAAACAGCGGGAGAGAAGCTCCAAGAGCTGAATCGACTCGCTAATTCATCTGAGGGCAATGGTGGTCAACGAAATTCAATGTTGCAAGCACTCACTCTTTTTCAAAAAATGCGTTTCGACGTTCGTGGATATACCTACACACTCAAGCCTGAAGCAGAAAAACAAGCTAGCGATTCCATAACCACAACCACAGAGTACATTAAGTCTTTAGAGGGAGTCGGTATCTCACCCAATTTAGTCCGGGAGATTGAGGAGTCAATGGGAAAATACGGAGCTGCGATTGGTAAATTTTCTGCGGCCCAGCTTGCGATCAACCAAGCTCAGGCTGGTATTTCCAAAAATATTGATATTTTGTTGAGTTCCGCTAACCAATTAGCAAAAAATCAAATTGAATTGCGTGCTAATGACGTGCGACAAGCAAGTAAGGTTCTAATTATTTGGCTCAGCGTGGCGGTCGTTGTAAGTGTGTTGGCTGCATGGGTCATAACTCGCCTGATAGTAGTTCCTCTAAATGAAACCCTGAATTTGGCTAGTAGAGTAGCGACTGGTGATTTGACTTATGATCTGCCCACTACTCGAAAAGACGAGCTCGGCATGTTACAGGCCAGCATGTATCGAATGACTATGAATTTGCGACAATTGATAGTCGGTTTGCGTGACGGTGTAACCCAATTGGCGAGCGCAGCCGAGCAGTTGTCAGCGGTGACAGAACAAACAAGCGCTGGCGTCAATACACAACGCAGTGAAACCGATCAAGTAGCAACCGCGATGAATGAAATGGCCGCCACGGTACAGGAAGTCGCTAAAAATGCAGAGCAAGCATCGCACGCGGCTATTAGTGCTTCGAGAGAGGCTCGCGACGGCGATGTTGTGGTATCCAGGGCTGTAGTTCAAATCGAAACGCTTGCGAATGAAGTTGGTCGATCCAAGATTGCGATGGATGAGCTTAAGCAAGAGAGCGACAAGATAGGTGGAGTTCTTGAAGTGATTAAGGCTGTCGCTGAGCAGACTAACCTGTTAGCGCTCAATGCGGCCATCGAAGCCGCTCGCGCTGGAGAGGCTGGGCGTGGCTTTGCAGTAGTTGCTGATGAAGTGAGAAGTCTCGCTCAACGTACTCAGAAGTCAACTGAAGAGATTGCGGGGCTTATTGGTGGTTTACACGACCGTACTGCACATGTAGCTACATCTTTGGAAAAAAGCCGCTTGCTCACGGATAACAGTGTAGGGTTGACCAAAGAAGCAGGAGCATCTATTGGAAGTATTAGCCGATCAATTTCAACGATCGAATCAATGAACCAACAAATTGCCGCCTCCGCTGAAGAGCAGAGCGCCGTCGCCGAAGAAATCAACCGAAGTGTTCTAAACGTGCGCGATATTTCCGAGCAGACAGCATCTGCAAGCGAGGAGACTGCTGCATCTAGCGCAGAGCTCGCGAGACTGGGTGTGCACCTTCAGGGCTTAATGAGCAAGTTCATCATATAGGCCTGAGAATAAAGTAGTTCAGAAATTGATAACCAGTGCGGATCTCAGAGAGGGGGAGCCGCACTGAGAGTCCAGTAGATTATTCGAGAAACTCCAGTACCATTTGAAGCTGCTATGTCAGAAATCTCGGGTTCGTAGCTCGATGAGAATCTGTTTAATGTGCCCGGCGTTTTCACCAATCACAACTAAAGCACCAGATACGTTAATGCCCAGTTCACCCGATCCCTGTTTATCGGATTGGACCGTTAATTCCATCAAAGCCGCTCCTAGTGCGGGCTGATTTTCGTACATTTCTTCAAGCAAGTGAGCGTGTGTTGCTTTGTCGTGTGCTACTCAGTCAAAAATTTTAAGTATGGCAGTGCGGGCAATTGTTATGGGAGCAACTACTTAACCTCTTGCAAGCGTAGCTTATGATGTTGGGAGAGCCCATCTAGTATCAAATAGGTGTTTATGCTACTGCATGCATGCTTACAACCAGCCTGCAATACAGGCTCTTCCCTGATATATCCCACATACCCCTACACAATTGGCGTGTTTTTGTCATTGAGAATTAGTTCGTAACTTCGCCAAGCCCTGCTTGATGTGCCCAGCATTTTCGCCGATCACGAATAGCGCACCACGTACGTTATTTCCAACCTCATTCATACCTTGCTTTTCGCTATGGAGAGTCAATTCCATCAGAGCAGCTTCTAGCGCGAGCTGATTCTCGTACAGTCGCTCAAGCAAATCCGATAGTGAGTATTCCCCTGGCATGTGTGCTATCTCATCGAAAAGCCTTAAGGATAGCAGTTACCTACCAAACTGATGCTTGCTTAGAAATTGCTACGAGACCGGCCGCACAATACCCGGTAAGCATAGATGGCGGTGGTTTTAAGGAAGGCTATGTCCGATCCATCATCGGAAGGATCGTTTCTCTAGAGCCTCGAGCGTGGGGCGTGGGGCAAAAATGGGGCAAACCATACGCCAATCTATGCCATCCAATGCCAAATTTGCGTTTATGCAACCGGGTGCATGCACGCATTACAGCCAGCAACCGCGGGTCTATCCCCCAAAATTCCTTACATGCCCCTACACAATCGGGGTGTGCAGGAGTGCGCCAATTGCTTGTTGATACGCAGTGTGTGATGATCAAGGCAGGTGCTGATGGGCGCCTGCCTGCTTGCAATGGCATAGCACTGCACCATCGTTCAACTGCGTTACACCAATTTTAGCACCTACCCAAGGCGCATCTGGTGAGCAAGCAATCAGCTAGAGCGTCATTCTTGGAGAAAGTGCTATGTATAATTATTCCTATTTAAGCATCCTCAAGCGTCGTGCTAAATCTCTGTCAAGGGACACATCGATATCTCTAGCAGTGGCTCAGGAGCACGTGTCTCAGGCGGCTGGTTTTGCTCATTTTCACGAGTTGAACGTAATCGCGAAGCGGAAACCAGATGACCCACGTTTAATGAAAGCCGCTCTCGGGATTGTAGTTCTGAGGGATGCTATCTATGAAGATGATGTGTATTCCGCCTTCGAGAGTGAAATAGACGATTTGCTCTCTGATGCAGTTGGTGAAACCAACGCCACTGGATTCACGGTAAAAGGGTTGTCGATTACTGACTCTACCTACGATATCGAGGTGGGAGTTCTAACCCTGCGTGTGTCTTTTGTCTATGAAGGGGAGCAAGACCAAGAGCGCATGTATCACGGTAGTGCGTTCTATCTTGATGCTCAGGTTCGATTGGTGCGTCGTGACGACGAGTGGCGGATTGCTGAGGAGGGGGTGGAGATTCTTGCAGGAGAGAGCGACAAGGACCGGGATCGCGAAATGGAACTGGATGACCAATACGCCCGGTGGCTTGATGAACAGGACGGTAGCGACGCTTAGGGCAAATTTAGGGCATAAGCTGGGCCGCTGTAGGCCGTTTCTGTCCTTACCGCTTACCCAAAACCCAATATAATTGCGGCCTAGAGCGGGTTGGGGGATGGGCAGGTCGGGTTCGAATCCCTATCTCTCCGCCATTACATAGAAAAAGCCCCGTAGCTGAATAAGCTACGGGGCTTTTTTGTTTCTGGCTTTACGCTTTAAACCACAAATTTCGCAATCATCGTATTAAGGTCCACCGCCAAACGCGAAAGCTCCTGGCTGGCTACAGTCGTCGGGTTCGCACGGCGGCGGTCTGGGCCGACAGGGCACGGGTATTCGTCAGATTGCGATCCACCTCCGGGCTACCGGGATCTGTTCTTCGGAGGCGCTCCGAGACTGTCTGGATCGAGCCTTTTCGCACACCGCTAAGGCGCTTTTTTCGCGAAGCTCAATGTCAAATCGGTGGTGGACCTGGCGGAAATTCTCCGGCGCAATAATCTGATTTGAGGCGGTATGGCGCGCGCCCTACAACATTGTGGCGCCTTCCTTACAAACTTCCAAAACGATGCCTACAGGCAGTGCGTTGCGACCCGCCATGCAACGCATTATCTTTCGGTCTCGGCGATTTCTAAGGTAGAAATCCCTACACTGCAAAGGAAATGCACCATGAGCACGAACACCAAAAAAACCTCCAGCACGATGGCTACGCTGGCCGCAGAAACGCTCAACAATCCGAATGCCTCGGCGATTGCTAAAAGCCTTGCGGCTTCCGCGCTGGCTCAGAGCGGTACCGACAAGCAGACCAGTGCGCAGATGGAAGAGAAAGCAGGCAAGGCGCTTCAGAGTGGTAAGTACAGCGAGGAGACTAAATCCCTGGCTGCGTCGGTACTCTCCCAGGCCAATAAAGAACGCTGAACCCCAATTTTGCGCCACATCATAAAAAGCTCCGTAGCTGATCAAGCTGCGGGGCTTTTTTTAGTTTCCCCGAACAGGCACGTACGTGTGTTTGAAATCTTCTGCAATACTTTCACGAGCCCACTCAAGTCCTGCTCCTGCAGGCCGAAACGCTCTCATACGACATCGTATCCCTATAAGAGAGCCCGCTAAATGTCCCTTCGCAGCCTGTCCATCGCCCGCCGTGCGGGTTTGGGTTTTGCCTTGATTGCTTTGCTCGTGGCCCTGTTGGGGTTCTTTGCGTTGTCGAACATGGCGGACATTCGCGCCAGCGCGGTACAGGTTGAGAACGGCTTGGTGCCGAAGATGCGGCTGGTGGCGGATATTCGCGAAATCATGCTGCGCATTCGTACGATCTCTTTGCGCATGGCGCTGGACCCCAACCCCGCCAGCATCCCGCAATACCGCAGCCAGATGGACACCCGCAACCAGGACCTGACCAAACGCCTCGCCGACCTCGATGCGGTGATCGACACCCCGCAAGTGCGCGCGCTCTACGACCAGTTCCAGGTGTCGCTGCGCCAATACCAACAGGGGCTGGCCCAGTCATTTATCCTCGCCGACAAGCAGCAGGGCGCCGAGCTTAACAAGCTGTTGCTGGTGGACATGAAAACCGTGGTCGATGGCTCCGGTGCCCAGCTCAATGCCCTGGCGGAC
Source organism: Pseudomonas sp. (assembly GCF_049590575.1). GTDB lineage: Bacteria > Pseudomonadota > Gammaproteobacteria > Pseudomonadales > Pseudomonadaceae > Aquipseudomonas. The sequence continues at coordinate 5,201 of NZ_JBAWDE010000099.1, read as the reverse complement.
TACTACAACGCGCAGATCAACAGGCAGGGCCAGACGGCCGAATCGCAGTACAGCCGTTCGCGCACCATGGTGTTCGGCTTTGTCATCGTGGCGGGCTTGAGCACCGTATTGCTGGCCTGGTTGCTCACACGCAGTATTGTCGGCCCGCTGAGCCTCGCAGTGCGGGCGGCGGAGAACGTGGCCCAGGGCGACCTGACCCAAACGGTGGACGTGACCGGCGATGACGAAGTGACTCGTCTGCTCGTCGCACTCCAGGCCATGCAAGGCAACCTGCGGGGTACCTTGCAACTGATTCGCCAGTCGGCGGGGCAGATGGCCTCGTCCGCCACCGACCTGAACGGCATCACCGACGAGAGCAGCCGCAGCCTGCAAAAGCAGACCGCTGAAATCGAACAGGCCGCCACGGCGGTCAACGAAATGACCTCGGCTGCGGATGAAGTGGCGCGCAATGCGGTGTCCACGTCCGAGTCCACACGCCTGTCCAATGAGACCGCACGCGAGGGCCAGCACCGCGTGGGCGAGACGGTCAGCGCGATCCAAGCCCTGAGCACCAACATCGGTGAAACCTCGACCCTGGTGCAGAACCTCGCCGAGCAATCGCGGGATATCGGTAAGGTGCTCGATGTGATTCGCTCGATCGCCGAGCAAACCAACCTGCTGGCGCTGAATGCAGCCATCGAGGCGGCGCGGGCCGGTGAGTCCGGGCGTGGGTTTGCGGTGGTGGCTGACGAAGTGCGCGCGCTGGCCCATCGCACCCAGCAGTCGACCCTGGAAATCGACCAGATGGTGACCGCGATGCGCACCGGTTCCGACCAGGCGCTGACCTCAATGCAGTCGAGCACCCAGCGCGCCACCGACACCCTGGCCCTGGCGGAAGGGGCTGGCGGCGCGCTCAGCCAGATCACCGATTCCATCGATCAGATCCACCAGCGCAATCTGGTGATTGCCAGCGCCGCAGAGGAACAGGCCCAAGTGGCGAAGGAAGTGGATCGCAATATCGTGAATATTCGCGACCTGTCGGCGCAGTCGTCTTCCGGCGCCGGGCAGATCAATGGTTCAAGCCGTGAGCTGGCTCAATTGGCGGTCGCGCTGAACGAGGCGGTCGCACGGTTTCAACTGTAGTGTGGCGTGTGCCCGGACGGATTTATTTGGGCACCACGACGACCTGGGGTGGCATCAACTCCAATATCCGATCCCGGCCCCCTTCGGCTAACAGATAAGTCCCCCGCGCTGTCGGCACAATCGACTGCGGCGCCTTCAAGAACGACAGAATCGTCTGTTGGCGACCTTGTTTATCGATCAGCAGCAACCGCGCCCTATGGGTGGCGTCTTCGTTGATCCACAACCCGTGCGCATCACACATCAGGAACGTCGGCTGGTTGAGACCTTCGACCACCACCGGGTCGCTGCCGTCCTCAGTCAGCTCGCGCACCTTGCCTTCGCGCTTTTTGGTGTAGAGCAGGCGCCCGTCGGTGCAGCGGATGATGGACTCGCCTTCATCCAGGCCCGCTCGTACGACGGCCAGGGTCTTGTCGCTCCAGCGATAACGCAGCACGCGCCCGTCGTCGCGACGGTCCTCCATGGCATACAGGTACTCACCGTCGTCCCACAGGCCTTGCACGTTTTCGCCCCTGAACAGTTCGGTGACGGTGCCGTCCTTGAGGAAGCTGACGGGGGAGTCGAGGGCTTCCTGGCTGAACACCCAGCCCCCTCGGGTGGCGGTCATACCGTCGGGTTTGGACAGGTTGCCCACCACCACGTCACGCATACCGTTGGGGTGGATGCGCACGATGCTGCCTTTGCCGTCGTCGAGCTCCTGGCTGACCATCAGCGAGCCGTCTTCCATCGGCATCAGCGACGCGGCCTTGGCCACGCCTTCATGCAGCACCTGGTATTGCCAGTCGCCAGCGGCGCGCACCGGGTAAAAACTCTGCCAGGCAAAAAAGCCCAGGGTCGCTGCGCACAGCAGGCCGAGTGTCCAGGTTGCGGTTTTCAGGGGTCGGATCATTACTTGACGCCAGTAGCGGATCGAAAGGCCGAACACGTTACCAAGCATGCCGCGGAACATCACCCCGCAAATGCACGATGTCCCCTTTAACTGGCGCTTGCTGTCCCCTCCAGCCCATGGCGGATTTTCTGCAGCAGCTCATCGATATGAAACGGTTTTGAAATCAGGTCCATGCCTTCACCGAGAAAACTTTGGCGATTCGCCGCATTTTCCGCATAGCCGGTCATGAACAGGATCGGCAGCCCAGGGTGTATTTCGCGCGCGACATCCGCCAGTTCGCGCCCGGTCATGTAGGGCAGGCCGACATCGGTGAGCAGCAGGTCGATACTCGGATCGCCGCGCAGGCTGGTGATGGCTTCGTCGCCATCGGCGGCCAGGCTGCAACGGTAGCCTGCGTCGCTCAGCACTTCGGCGACAAAGCTGCGCACTGAGGGCATGTCTTCGACGATCAGTACGTGTTCGCCGCGGCTTTGGCCAGGGTTTGCCCGTGGCTTGGTCGCGATGCTGGCAGGGCCGCTGGCGGCTGGGAGCATGATCGTGACTTCAGTGCCCTGGCGCGTGACGCTGCGGATCTGCGCGTCACCACCGGACTGCCGGGCGAATCCGTAGATGGTCGACAGGCCGAGCCCGGTGCCTTGGCCCAAGGGTTTGGTGGTGAAAAACGGGTCGAACACTTTGTCGATCACACTGCGCTCAATCCCCACACCGTTATCCCGAACCGACAGGGCGATATAGGCGCCGTTTTCCAGTTTCAGGTTGCCATTGGAATACGCAGGGTAGGTGGTGACCCAGATATCGCCGCCCTTGGGCAGCGCATCGCGGGCGTTGATCACCAGGTTCAGCACCGCGCTTTCCAGCTGGATCGGATCGACCATCGCCACGGCGGGGTTGGTGGTCAGTTCGAGTTTCAGCGCGATGTGCTCGCCGATGGTGCGCACCAGCAGTTCTTCCAACGAACGGATATGTGCGTTGATGTCGATCGGCCGCGTGTCCAGCGGCTGCTGGCGGGCGAAAGCGAGCAGGCGGTTGGTCAGGCCGGCAGCGCTCAACGCCGAGCTCAACGCCGCATCGGCATAGCCCAGGACCTTGTCGGTGCGCTGGCTTTCGATGCGTTTTTTGATCAGCTCCAGGCTGGTGATGATCCCGGTCAGCAGGTTATTGAAGTCGTGGGCGATGCCGCCGGTGAGCTTGCCCAGGGCATCCATTTTCTGCGCCTGCAACAGTTGCGCCTCGGTGCGCGCCAGCTGGGTGGTGGCGTTGGCCAGCTCGGCCTGCTGGTGCCGCTCGCGGTGGCGGTGTTCGGTGACGTCCTCGACAAACACCAGGCTCAACTCGGCGCTGCGATAGGGCGAAATCTGCCACTCGGTTTCGCGCAGTTCGCCGTCGACTTTCATCTGCAACGTGCCCTTCCAGCGCTCACCGGCGGCCAGGCGCTGGCACAGTTCCTGGATCACCGTGAACTGATCGGCAGCGAAGCATTCGAGCAGGGCATCCGGGTTGAGATTGTCGTGAATCAGCTGGGCGAAGGCGTGGTTACATTCGTGAACCTTCAACTGCGCGTCCATTACCGCGATCGGTGCGCTGATATTGAAGAAAATCTCGCGAAAGCGCGCCTCGCTTTCGCGCAACGCGTATTCGGTGTCACGCACCCGCAGCAAGGTGCGCAGGGTCGCCAGCAGTACATCCGGGTCGACCGGGTGGATCAGGTAGGCATCGGCGCCGGCATCCAGGCCGGTGATGATATCGCCGGTCTCGATTGACGCCGCCGACACATGCACCACCGGCAGCAAGGCGGTGGCCGGGTCGGCGCGCAGCGCGCGCACAATGTCGAAACCGCTCATGTCCGGCAGGTTGACGTCGAGGATCAGCCCGTCGATCTGCTCGCTGGCAATCAGGTCCAGCCCTTCCTGGCCGGTGCCGGCCTCGAGCACATGGTAGTGATGGCTTTCCAGACGCCGGCGCAGGGCATAGCGGGTGGCGGCGTTGTCGTCGACGATCAGCAGCTGGATGTCACGATTCATCAGCTGGCCCGCCCGCGATGGAAAGAGGAATGATCACAAAGAACATCGAGCCCACGCCCGGGGTGCTTTCCACCCCGACCCGGCCACCGAGCAATTCGGCAAAGCGTTTGCACAAGGACAGCCCGAGGCCGGTGCCGCGCAGGCGCTTTTGCAGCGGTGAGTCGATTTGCGAAAAGTCTTCGAACAGGTTGCTGTGCAGTTCGGCGGGAATACCCAGCCCGGTGTCGTGCACGGCAAAGCGGATTTCCTGCTCGCCGACCCTTTGCGCCGACACGCGTACTTCGCCTTGCACCGTGAATTTCAGGGCGTTGGAGATGAAATTGCGCAGGATCTGCGCCAGCTTCTTGTCATCGGTGTAGAGCTTTGGCAGGCCGACGGGCTCTTCGAAGATCAGGTCCACCGAAGACGCATCGACAATCGGCCGGAACATCCCGCGCAGTGCCGAGAACAGGTCGAACATGTCGAACCAGGCCGGGGAAATGGTGATGCGCCCGGCTTCGATCTTGGCCAGATCCAGCAGGTCATCGACCATTTCGCGCAGTTCGCGCGCGGAGCTGCGGATAAACCCCACCTGCGTGTGTTGTTCGGGGCTCAGCGGGCCGTCCAGCTCATCGGCCAGCAGGCTGGTGATGCTCAGGATCGAGCCCAGTGGCGTGCGGAACTCATGGCTCATGTACGACAGAAAACGGCTTTTCAAGTCCGAGGCCTGGCGCAGTTGATCGGCTTGCATATCCAGCTCGGCGTACAACGCCAGCACGCCCTGGTTGGTCTCGTCCAATTCGGTACGCAGTGCATCGGCTTCCTGTCGAAGCCGTTGCACTTGCTCTTGGAGTGCAACAGTGGTTTCAGCCATCGATGGCCTCCAGGGCAATCACGAAGACGGTAACGTCGTCCCGCCCGCGACAGAAATCGCGGTGCAGGATGGCGGCAATCAGGGCAGGGTGGCGGTGGGAGAGCCCGGGGTAGTCCGCCAGGTTCCAGCGTGACTGCAAGCCGTCGCTGTAAAGGATCAGTAATTGGCCGCTGACTTCAGCGTAGTCGAAGGGCTGCGCCTTGCGGAACTGTACGCCGACGATGCCGGGATGCGAGGCCAGCCCGCGCGACTTGCCGGGGCCGATCAGGCTGGCGCCGATGTTGCCGACGCCGGTAAAGCGCAGGCCGCCCGCCATGGC
>NZ_JBAWDE010000098.1:0-4257 GCF_049590575.1 Pseudomonas sp. | reverse complement strand
CCATCATCCAATTGGCGATTGCGGCCGGCGCCACGGTCGGCGGCGTGGCGTTCGACCTGCACGGCTACCAGGCGACCTTTGAACTGAGCGCAGGGTTGCTGGTGATTGCCGCGCTGGTGGCCGGCCTGGCCTCACGATGCGCAACACGGGCATTCGAGGCCCAGCGCGCTACCTGAAAAACACGCTCGGCGTCTTGCCAAACTGTTTCTTGAACATGCTGGTAAAGGCGCTCGGGCTGTCATAGCCCAGCTCGAGCGCCACGTCGATAATCTTCTCGCCCACCGCAATGCGCTCCAGCGCCAGCAGCAGGCGTGCCTGTTGGCGCCATTGGCCGAAGGTCATGCCGGTTTCCTTGCGGAACAGGCGCTGGATGGTTTTCTGGTCCAGGCCCAGGCGCTCGCTCCAATCGGCCACGGTGGAGGCATCGCCCGGGTCGTGCTGCCACGCCACGCAGATCTGGTGGATGCGCGGGTCGGCGGGCTGCGGCAGCGACAGCGGCAAGGCTGGCAACAAGGCCAGCTCATCGAGGATCAGGTGCATGATCCGCGCATCCCGCGAGTCTTCGGTGTACGGCGGCTTCAGGCTGACCGAGGCTTTGATCAGCTCACTGAGCAGCGGCGAAATGCTCACCGCCTTGGTTTCGGTGGGCAGGTTCGGGAAGCTGTCGGGGCGCACAAACACACTGCGCATTTTCAGCGCGCCCACGCAGCGCAGGGAATGCACGTGCCCGCTCGGCATCCAGAAACCGCGATTGGGCGGCACTGTCCACTGGTTCTGCGCCGAATGCACAACCATCACGCCTTCGGTGGCGTAGAGCAGTTGATGCTTCTCGTGGCGGTGGTTGGGGATTACCCAGTTTTCCGGATAATCGGTGGCCGAACTGATCACTGCCCAGTCGCCTTCGTCGATTTCCTGAAGAAATACATCCAGTGGTTTGATCATTTCGCCCTTTTTGCGAGAGTTGCCTCCCGAATTACGCGAGACAGGCATTTTTGACGAATCTAGCATGAACACCGAAACAATTTGAAATGGGCAACCGGCTAAAGTACTGGTTGCCTCTGTTTGCTGCCTTGATTGGAATGCCTGCATGTCGACCCTGACCGCATCACCTGCCGCTACATCGAGTCCGCCCCAAGTAAGCCCGTTGGTCATGCGCATTCTGGGCGCCTGTGCCCTGGCGCACCTGATCAATGACCTGATCCAGGCCGTGCTGCCGTCGATCTACCCGATGCTCAAAGCCAATTACGGGCTGTCGTTTACCCAGGTCGGCCTGATCACCCTGACCTTCCAGCTGACCGCCTCGCTGCTGCAACCGTGGATTGGCTACCACACCGACCGCCATCCCAAGCCATGGCTGCTGCCGGCGGGCATGGTGTGCACCCTGGTCGGCATCCTGATGCTGGCGTTTGTCGGCAGCTTCCCGGCGATTCTGCTCGCGGCAGGCCTGGTGGGCGTGGGCTCGTCGACCTTCCACCCGGAAACCTCACGCGTTGCGCGCCTGGCCTCCGGTGGGCGTTATGGCCTGGCGCAATCGACCTTCCAGGTCGGCGGCAACACCGGCAGCGCCCTCGGCCCGTTGCTGGCGGCGGCGATCATCATTCCCTACGGGCAGACCCATATCGCCTGGTTCGGGCTGTTTGCGGTATTCGCGATCCTGGTGCTGTACGGCCTGAGCCGCTGGTACCGCAACCATCTCAACCTGTTCAAGCTCAAGCAAGGCGGCAAGGCCACCCATGGCCTGTCCAAAGGCCGGGTGACGTTTGCGCTGGTGGTACTGGCGGTGCTGGTGTTCTCTAAATACTTCTACATGACCAGCCTGACCAGTTACTTCACGTTTTACCTGATTGAAAAATTCCACCTGTCGGTCGCCAGCTCGCAGATGTACCTGTTCCTGTTTCTCGGCGCGGTGGCCGTGGGCACCTTTGCCGGTGGCCCGATCGGCGACAAGATCGGCCGCAAGAAGGTCATCTGGTTCTCGATCCTGGGGGCTGCGCCCTTCACCCTGGCCCTGCCCTACGTCGACCTGTTCTGGACCGCCGTGCTCAGCGTGATGATCGGCTTTATCCTCGCCTCGGCCTTCTCGGCCATCGTGGTGTTCGCCCAGGAACTGGTGCCGGGCAATGTGGGCATGATCGCCGGCATCTTCTTCGGCCTGATGTTCGGCTTCAGCGGGATCGGCGCAGCCTTGCTCGGTTTGCTCGCCGACAGCCACGGCATCGCGTATGTCTACCAGATATGCTCGTTCCTGCCGCTGGTGGGGATTCTGACGATCCTGTTGCCGTCGACCAAAGGCGTGTAAACCGCCGATCATCGGCTGGCGCTATGCCAGCACGATGAATGCTCTGAAAAACCTGCGGGTGCGCTTACAATCCCGGTTTAAACGCACCTGCAGGCAGACCCGGCAAGAAATGACGCTCGACCCTCCCACGATCCTGGCACTTACCGTTGCCCTGGCAGCCGCTGCCGCCCTGTACCTGGCCATTGAATGGCGCAGCGTACGCGAACCTTCGCTGCTGTACTGGAGCGCCGGTTTCGCCACCATCACTGTCGGTTCCACCCTCGCCCTGCTGCGCATCAACGGCTACCTGCTGATCGGTATCTGGTTTGCCAACGGCTTGCTGGTGATCGCGCACTTCCTGTTTTTGCTCGGCGTGGCGCGGTTCACCCAGGCGCGCCTCTCGCGCCTGTGGCTGCTGATGCCGGTCGTATGGCTCGGCATGCTGACGCTGCCGGCCGACCTGCCCTGGTCCAAGGCGATGCTGGGCGTGCAATCGCTGCTGGTGGCGCTGCCGACCTTGCGCGCCAGTTTCCTGCTGCGCCCGCACGGCAAATCCCTCAGCATCGGCGCGGTGCAGCTGCGTTACGTGCTGCTGATCCACGGCGTGTTCTACGTGGCCAAGGCGCTGTCGGTGGCAATCCCCGGCACGCTGATCGACCTCGCCGCGTTCAAGGGCGAAATCATTCAAGTGTCGCTGGTGGAAGGCGCCATGGCGATCATGCTGATTGCCCTGTCCATGACCGGCTCGGAACGCTACCGGCGCGAACAGCAGATCGCCCGCCTCGCCGCCCGCGACCCGCTCACCGCCCTGTACAACCGCCGCGCCCTCGACCTGCGCGCACCGCGCTTGCTCGGCCAGGTATCGCCGGCACAGCCGGGCGCGCTGCTGCTGATCGACATCGACAACTTCAAACTGGTCAACGACCTTTACGGGCATACCGCCGGCGACCGCTTGCTGATCGCCCTGAGCGAGATGATCCGCAGCGTAGTCCCGCAAGGCGCGTTGGCTGCACGCCTGGGCGGCGATGAATTTGTGATCCTGCTGAACCCGGCCTCGACCGAGCAGATTGTCGAGCTGGGCAGCAGCCTGCGCGAGCAATTCCAGCAGCTCGCCGCGCAGACCTTCGCCACCCCGGCCCGTGTGACCTTGAGCATCGGCGCCAACCTGTTCGACCAGCCGCCCGCCAGCCTGGCCGCCTTGATCGAACAAGGCGACACCACCCTGTACGAATCCAAGCGCGGCGGGCGTGACAGCATTCGGCTGGTGGACCGTACCGGCGCCAGCGCCTTGCGCTAGAGGTCGTAGTTGACCGCCACGCTGCGCCCGGTGTTTACCGACGCCAACGCACAGTCCGCCAGGTGCAAGGCGTACACCCCGTCGCGCACGCTGGTGGGCAGTGCCTGGCCGCTGTTCAATGCGTCGATGAACTGCGTCAGCTCATTGCGATAGGCCTGGGCATAACGCTCGAGGAAAAAGGGCTGCAACGGCTCCAGCGCCTCGGTATGGTCGGCGCTCCAGTGGCGCAAGGTGCTGGGGCGATGGTTGTCGGTGAGCAACACGCCCTCCGCCCCGGAGACTTCCACGCGCTGGTCGTAGCCGTACACCGCCTGGCGGCAGCAGTTGATATGGCACTGTTTGCCGGAGGCGGTGCGCAGCAGCACCATCACGCTGTCGTAGTCGTCGATCTGTTCCAGGCTCGGGTCCACCAGGCGGCTGGCGATGGCGCTGACTTCCACCGGTTCTTCACCGAGCAGGTGGCGGGCGGTGTCGAAGTCGTGGATGGTCATGTCGCGCAGGATACCGCCCGAGTGTTCGAGGTAATCACGCGGCGCCAGGCCCGGGTCGCGGCTGGTGATGATCACCTGGCGCACAGCGCCGATCTGCCCGGCGTCGAGGGCCTGGCGCAGGCGCAGCATGTCGGGGTCGAAGCGCCGGTTGAAGCCGAGCATCACTTTGCCGCCTTGGCGCTCCACAGCCT
>NZ_JBAWDE010000097.1:0-2082 GCF_049590575.1 Pseudomonas sp. | reverse complement strand
AGCCATGCAAATGGCCTTCTTCGTTTTTCTGCCCTCCATCCTGCTTTCCGGATACCTGTTCCCCTTCCGGGGCATGCCCGTCTGGGCGCAGGCCATCGGAGAAATTATGCCTCTGACTCACTTCATGAGGATCGCCCGGGGCATCCTGCTCAAAGGAAACGGCCTCTGGGACATCGCCCCAGAAATATGGCCCATCGCGCTCTTCGCCGCCATCGCGCTGACCATTGGCGTCAAACGCTATCGTCAGACACTGGATTGACCGCTTCCTTTCCGCAGGGAATCCCAATGGCATCTTATTCGGAACGATGCCGGTCAAAAAGCCCTTCGACATTCAAGGAGCCCACGATTTGCTTGGATAACTGGGAAAGTCCGCACATAAAAAATTGCGGACCGCCCTTCTTTTCGCGCGAGATGCAAAACGTCCAATTTTTATTCGAACGCTTGGGGTTGGCGCAAAAATAATGAACGCCGTCCTCCCGGTTCTCAGTGCGGACAACCGGGAAGCCAATGGATTGCATCAGACGGGGAACCGTCTCAACTTTTTCATGTCGAATTGGAATGCGATATAATCCCATGGCTTTTTGCTGCGATTGCAGCTTTGAGAATATATCCGCCATCCATTCGTCGGGAAAGCGAACGCACAACTGACACCCAATTGTAACATTGGGCCATTTGTTTCCAAATCGTAATACGAGCCCTCCATCTTGGAGGCTATACGTTTTGCGCAGAAAACTAGGGTGTCGAAGAAAGATGGAGAGGCAGATAACCAAGGCTGGTCAGACTTGAGGTATATGTCGCAAACTTTTTGGGAGAATCGGCGTAAATGTACTTGGCCGATTTGAGCCAGCCTGCGGCTTCCTCAGTCTTGTTGTGGACTAAATCCCAGGCCGCATTGGCAAAATAATAGGATGGGTTTCCAGCCACCCGGTCAAACGCATCGAGTTCCCTGGCCGCAACGTCCTCGTGGGCGCCGAGCAGATCACAGAGAAAAACCTTATAGGTGGCGAAGTCTCCCAGATCTTTATCGTTTTGTATCTCTACAAAGCCGGAACGCGCATCGTCATATTTCTTCTGCATGAATTTAAGGTCGGCCAGATCAAATTTCAGAATGGCACTATTCGGATCGATAACGAGAGCGACTTGATAATCATAGTCGGCCTTGTCCCATTGTTTTTGTCCGGCGTAGATCGCGCCGCGCAACAGGAGAGCCTGCGTGTTTTGAGAGTCGAGTTGGATGACTTTATTAACCTTGTCGAGCGCAACCTCCAATTGCCCCTTCATAAAATCCTGGTAAGACTCGCTCAGCAGTTCTGACTCGGTATCGGCGGGATGCGCAGAGGAGCCTCCGCTTACGGGCGGAGAGTTCGTCGAGGGTTCCTGCGCATGCATAAGTGGAGCCCAAACCAGGCCGAAAAACATCGCCAGCAGCACTGTCCACGCACAGGCCCGCGTTGCGGAAACATATTTTTGTTTCATAGGATAAGTCGGGCGCGAGATCATCGGTTTTCCCGTAGACCTATTTGCTGACAGGGATCATTCTTCGTCATGCAGGCAAGACCATTGAATATCTCGACGCATCAAAATCAGAAATCTTCAATGTCTATATTTGCATCCATTAGTCCTTGCGCTCAAGTTAAGATCTCCATTCGATCCGGTGACGTTTGCGTTACATGCTTGGAGATGATCGAGGAATTGTTTTACGATCAGGCCCCAAGATCATGATAAAACGATCCACCGCCATTCTAACCTGGTTGGTCAATCTGTTCGATCCGCCGCCGCTAAGTTCGATGACGCTTGCGCAAAAAACGGGCCGCGTGCTTCTAATCGCCGCGACTTTGGTTATTGGCTCCGTCCTCGTTGCCATGTTCGGCGCGCTCGGCTTGTTTGTGATGGAAAAGGGCCGTGAAATGGGCAGCACGCCCGAGTTCCTTAACGGCGTTTGCATCATTGCGATCGGAATCTCCGTTAACGCGGCCTGCGTGCTCATCCTGGTCCAGCTCAAGAAAGCCGACAACAAGCTCGTGCCGCCGCCCAAGCGGACCGGCACGGAGGCCGCTATTTTCCTAAAAACAACACCGGACC
>NZ_JBAWDE010000096.1:0-13572 GCF_049590575.1 Pseudomonas sp. | reverse complement strand
GGAAAAGTGCGATGAATCAATTTGCGATTCTGTACGGAGATCGATTTATCAGGCCAACCTGGTAAAAGCACGGCCTGCCTCAGGGCAGGCCGTTACCGGCCCGCACACAAAAAAACTGACAGTCCCCCCTGCTATCGGGGGCAAGCCCCCTCCCACATTGTCAGTCTTCTACCGGGGGATTCAATTTGATCCGCCGATTCTCCTGATACCAATGCAGCGCAATCAGCAGCAGCGTCGGTACGCCCAGCATGCAGGTGATCAGGAAGAAGTTGTGATAGCCGAACTTCTCTACCATCACCCCTGAATACCCGCCGATCAGGCGTGGCAGCAACAGCATGATCGAGCTGAGCAGCGCATATTGGGTCGCGGAAAACTTGAGGTTGGTCAGGCTCGACAGGTAGGCAACGAAGGCCGAAGTGGCCAGGCCCGAGCTGAAGTTATCCAGGGAGATGGTGAAGATCAGCATCTGCAGGTCCGGGCCCATGTCGGCGAGCATCACGAACAGCAGGTTGGTGCCGGCCGACGCGATACCGCCGATAAACAGGATGGGCAGGATGCCGAAGCGCACGATCAGCAGGCCGCCCATGCCGGCGCCGAGCAGCGTCATGATCAGGCCGAAGATCTTGCTGACCCCGGCGATCTGGTCCTTGGTGAAGCCCTGGTCAATGTAGAACACGTTGGCCATCACGCCCATCACCGTGTCGGACATGCGATACGTCGCGATCAGGCCCAGCAGCAGCAGCGCCTGCCAGCGGTAGCGCAGGATAAAGTCGTTGACCGGCGTGAGCACCGGCGCCAGGCCCCGACGGCCCATCGCCGACAGGCACAGCGCGGTGAGGGTCACGTAGAGGATGGCGCGCAGGAACGCGCGGTCTTCCATCAGCAGGTCCCACAGGCTGACGCCGTGAAACAGCACGCTGGCAAAATCGGTGTTGTACAGCTGGGTAAACATCGCGGGCACGGAAACCAGCAGCACGATCAGCACAAACACAGAGACCAGCTGATGCACAAAACTGTAGCGCCCGGCCTGCAGTTGGGTCCGCAGTGGCACATTCGGTTCGCGCATAAAAAGGGTGGTCAGCAGTGCCGGGATCATCAACACGCCGAACAGCACGTAGGTGCCCGTCCACGCCGAGTGTTTATAGTTGAAACCGGTGGAGCCGAAGCCTTCGGCAAAAAACAGTGCGCCGGCCGTGGCCAGCAGGGCAGCGATGCGGTAGCCGGACATATAGCTGGCGGCCAGTGCGGCCTGGCGGCTGTCGTCGGCGATTTCCAGGCGATAGGCGTCGACTGCGATGTCCTGGGTGGCGGAAGCGAAGGCGACGACTACGGCAATGGCGATCAGCCAGGACAGATGTTTCTGAGGGTCGCAGAACCCCATGCCGATCAATCCGAGGATCACCAGCGACTGGGCAAGCACCAGCCAGGAACGACGACGTCCGAGTTTACCGAGCAGCGGCAGGCGCCATTGGTCGAGCAGCGGCGACCAGACCCACTTGAAGGCGTATGCCAGGCCGATCAGGCTCGCATAGCCGATGGTCTCGCGGGCCACACCGGCCTCACGCAACCACACCGAAAGCGTCGAGAACACCAACATGTAAGGCAAGCCGGCGGCAAAACCGAGCAACAACAGTACTAACGTCGAGGGGCTGGCATAGGCGGCGAGCGCGGCGCGCCAGGTTTTACGGGGCATGGGCTGGAGTCTGCCTCAGATTCACGGAAACAAAGCGCGCACTCTAACCGCTGTGCTCTACCGGGCGCCAGCCATGGCGCTGAATATCCACGCGATTGTTGCGCACTGTGACGCCTTCTTCGCGCAAACGCGCCCGTTGCTCGTCGCCCGAGGCAGTCCCCGCCGGCAGACTTATCCGACCACCGGCACCCAGCACGCGGTGCCAAGGCAGCTTGCTGCCCTCGGGCAACTGACTCAGCGTACGCCCTACAAAGCGCGCCGCGCGCCCCAGGCCCGCCAGCTGGGCCAGCTCGCCGTAGCTCACGACGCAACCTTCGGGTACCTGCGCCAGGGTCAGGTACAGCGCGGTGCGGCGTATTTCAGCGGGGCTTTGGGGTTTTTCGGTCGATAAGTGTTCTGTAGGCATCTTTTGTAAGAAAAGTCTGTAATGGTACTGTTGAGAATTGAACTCAACATAAATCCTTGAGTCAGTCCTAGCTATCTAACACGATAATCGCCTTCTTTCGCCAACCTTGAGCTCACTATTCGCTTATGTTGTCCAGAACCCTGCTGTGCCTCGCTGTTTTCAGCGCCTCCACGCCCTTGCTGGCCGATACCGTCTGGTTGAAGAACGGTGACCGCCTGACCGGCAAGATCAAGGTCTTCGACGGTGGCAAGTTGCTGATCCAGACCGATTACGCAGGTGCCATCCCTGTGGACTGGAAACAGGTGAAAACCCTGGAAAGCGACCAGGAGCTGCTGGTCAAGCAGGACGCCTACACCGGCGAAAAGGCCAAGTCCCTCAAGGCGGCGGACGATGGCAAGGTGGTCCTGGCCAATGGCGAAGCACCCAAGACCGTGGACTTGGCGAGCATCCAGCAGATCCTCAAGCCCAAGCCGATTATTGAAGACCTGGTGTGGAAGGGTAATGTCGACGTGGCGCTGGACTATAAGCGCGCCGACAAAGACACCAATGACTACGACGTTGATTTCAAGACCACCGCACGTCATGGCCAATGGCGCCATACCGGGCAGGGCGAATACAACCGCGAGTTCCAGGATGACGTCACCACCACCGACAACTGGGCCCTGGAATATGACCTGGACCGGTTCATCACCGAACATTGGTTCTGGCAGGGCCGCCTGACCTACAAGCGCGACAAGGTTGAAGATCTGTCGCGCCAACGCACCGTCGGTACCGGCCCGGGCTACCAGTTCTGGGATGATGAGCTGGGCGCGTTCTCGCTCGGTTCGCTGATCAACCGCACCGATTACGAATACGCCGACGGCGGCAAGGACAACTTCTATTCCCTGGCCATGAAGTGGAACTACAACCGCTACCTGGTGGGCAAGACCGTGGAATTCTTCACCAACGGCGAGCTGGGCAAACCACTCTCCGGGCCGGCCGCGTACTCCCTCGATTCGGAAATCGGCCTGCGCTACAAGGTCACCGAGTGGGCTTCGCTCAACCTCAAGGCCGAGCGCGACATTATCAGCGGCGATTCGGAGAGCAGCCTGAGCAAGACCCGCTACACCGCAGGCTTTGGCGTGGCCTGGTAACCCGGCCTGACAAAACCCGCTTGGCAACCTGCGCGTATAGTGATTACCTTGTGTTGAGATCCATTCCCATATGCCATGGGCGGCGGAATACCCGAGGAGTCATACGTTGAGCGCGCACGTTGCCAAGAACGCCCGAGAGCTGTTGCTCAAGGAATACCGTGGGGCTCTCTCCACATTGTCCAAAGCCATGCCCGGGTTTCCCTTTGGCTCGGTCGTGCCTTACTGCCTGGACGAGCAGGGCCGCCCGCTGATCCTGATCAGCCGCATCGCCCAACACACCCATAACCTGCAAAAAGACCCCAAGTGCTCGCTGCTGGTAGGTGAGCGTGAAGCGGATGATGTGCAGGCAGTCGGGCGCCTGACCTACCTGGCCGAAGCCGAGAAACTGGAGGATGGCGCAGCCATCGAGGCCGCGGCCGAGCGCTACTACCGTTACTTCCCTGATTCGGCCAACTACCACAAGGCCCACGATTTCGATTTCTGGGTGCTCAAGCCGGTACGTCACCGTTACATCGGCGGGTTTGGCGCAATTCATTGGATTGATCAACTGACCCTGGCCAACCCCTTCGCCGGCAAGGCCGAACGCAGCATGATCGAACACATGAACAGCGACCACGCCAAGGCCATCGCGCATTACGTCGAACTGGGCGGCTTGCCCAGCCACGAGCCGGCGCAACTGGCCGGTATCGACAGTGAAGGCATGCACTTGCGTATCGGCCAATCCCTGCATTGGCTGCCCTTTGCAGCGTCTTGCAACACGCCGACACAAGTACGTGAAGCCCTGGTTTCATTGGCCCACGCTGAGGTCTGGCCGAAAAAAGAGCCCGCTGACGCTTGAATTCACGAAACGGCGACGTCATCTAAGGTGGACTGGCAAGGCATTCTTGCGTTGAGGAACCATTTGATGCGCCCTTTTTTATTGCTCTTTCTGCTGTTCCCGGTGTTGGAGCTGTTCGTGTTTGTTCAAGTCAGCAGTGCGATCGGGTTTTTCCCGGCCCTGCTGCTGATTATTCTCGGCTCGATGCTCGGCGTTCTGGTGCTGCGTGTCGCCGGCTTGGCCACCGCCCTGCGTGCCCGTGAAAGCCTGAACCGCGGTGAACTGCCTGCGCAGACCATGCTTGAAGGCCTGATGATGGCTTTGGCGGGCGGCCTGTTGATCCTGCCGGGTTTTATCAGCGACGTGGTTGGCCTGGTGATGTTGCTGCCGGTGACTCGCAAGCTGCTGGCCGGCAAGATGCGCCAGCGTGCCGAAGAGGCCGCGATTCGCCAGCGTGCGTTTGCCGATGACCTGCAACCCCGTGGCGGCCCGGCCCCGCGTCAGCCGTTGGGACGTGAAGGTGACGTGATCGAAGGTGAGTTCGAACATCGCGACAATAAATAACCGCTTCACTGACACGGCACCCTAGGGTGCCGTGTTGCTTTTGGGGCCGGAAGTCGCAAAAAAAATCATCCCCGGCCCCTTGTAATAACCTCATGCGCCCTTATGTAACGGTCACCGCAAGGTTTCTGGTGGCGACACCAGACAGACTTCCGCGTTTCGCTCAGCGAACCGCGACCGGCACCGCCGGATTAAACCTGCCGGTACTGACACCGGCCGATGAAAAACACAATTAGGAGAGATCGACAATGAGCAAGCTTCGTCCTCTGCACGACCGCGTCGTAATCCGTCGCAGCGAAGAAGAAAAGAAAACCGCTGGCGGTATCGTTCTGCCAGGTTCGGCTGCTGAAAAAGCCAACCACGGTGTGATCGTCGCTGCAGGCCCAGGCAAGACTCTAGAAAACGGTGAAGTGCGTGCGCTGGCCGTTAAAGTCGGTGACAAGGTTGTATTCGGTCCTTACTCCGGCAGCAACACTGTGAAAGTCGACGGCGAAGACCTGCTGGTCATGGCTGAGAACGAGATTCTCGCTGTACTGGAAGGCTGATTTTCCCCGCCCATTTTCCCGTTACTACAAAGTATTTAAGGAATATCGATCATGGCTGCTAAAGAAGTTAAATTCGGCGATTCCGCCCGCAAGAAAATGCTCACCGGTGTCAACGTCCTGGCTGACGCAGTAAAAGCGACCCTGGGCCCGAAAGGCCGTAACGTGATCATCGAGAAGAGCTTCGGCGCTCCGACCATCACCAAGGACGGCGTTTCCGTAGCAAAAGAAATCGAACTGGAAGACCGTTTCGAAAACATGGGCGCGCAGCTGGTCAAAGACGTTGCCTCCCGTGCCAACGATGACGCAGGCGACGGCACCACCACCGCTACCGTGCTGGCTCAGGCAATCGTCAACGAAGGCTACAAAGCCGTCGCTGCCGGCATGAACCCTATGGACCTGAAGCGCGGCATCGACAAGGCGACCATCGCTATCGTTGCCGAGCTGAAAAACCTGTCCAAGCCATGCGCTGACACCAAGGCTATCGCTCAGGTTGGCACTATCTCCGCCAACTCCGACAGCTCCATCGGCGACATCATTGCCGAAGCCATGGAAAAAGTCGGTAAAGAAGGCGTGATCACCGTTGAAGAAGGCACTGGCCTGGAAAACGAACTGTCGGTTGTAGAAGGCATGCAGTTCGACCGTGGCTACCTGTCCCCGTACTTCGTCAACAAGCCAGAAACCATGGTTGCCGAGCTGGACAGCCCGCTGATCCTGCTGGTCGACAAAAAGATCTCGAACATCCGCGAAATGCTGCCAGTGCTGGAAGCCGTTGCCAAAGCCGGCCGCCCACTGCTGATCGTTTCCGAAGACGTTGAAGGCGAAGCCCTGGCGACGCTGGTTGTGAACAACATGCGTGGCATCGTTAAAGTCGCAGCCGTCAAGGCTCCAGGCTTCGGCGACCGTCGCAAGGCCATGCTGCAGGACATCGCTGTGCTGACTGGCGGTACCGTTATCTCCGAAGAGATCGGCCTGAGCCTGGAAAGCGCCACCCTGGAAAACCTGGGCAGCGCCAAGCGCGTGACCATCTCCAAGGAAAACACCATCATCGTTGACGGTGCTGGCGTTGAGCAGGACATCCAGGCTCGCATCACCCAGATCCGTGCCCAGGTTGCCGAAACGTCTTCGGACTACGACCGTGAAAAACTGCAAGAGCGTCTGGCCAAGCTGTCCGGCGGCGTTGCAGTGATCAAGGTTGGCGCTGGTTCCGAAGTAGAAATGAAAGAGAAGAAAGCCCGCGTTGAAGACGCCCTGCACGCAACTCGTGCAGCCGTTGAAGAAGGCGTGGTACCTGGCGGTGGCGTTGCGCTGATCCGTGCCCTGGAAGCCCTGACCGGCCTGACCGGCGACAACGCTGACCAGAACGTCGGTATTGCCGTACTGCGTCGCGCTGTTGAAGCACCGCTGCGTCAGATCGCTGCCAACTCCGGCGACGAGCCAAGCGTTGTGGTCAACGAAGTCAAGAACGGCAAAGGTAACTACGGTTACAACGCCGCGACTGGCGAATACGGCGACATGATCGAAATGGGCATCCTGGACCCTACCAAGGTGACTCGTTCCGCGCTGCAAGCAGCATCCTCCATCGGCGGCCTGATCCTGACCACCGAAGCTGCGATCGCTGATGCACCGAAGAAAGAAAGCTCGGCTGGTGGCGGTATGCCAGACATGGGCGGCATGGGTGGCATGGGCGGCATGATGTAAGCCAGCCTTACCCGGCTACTGAAAAAGCCCCGCTTGCAGTGATGCAGGCGGGGCTTTTTTATTCGATTTTTCAGCGGATGTCCGAAGCGGGCATGACTGAGCAAACAGGTTTGCCGCGTTGTCCACAGGTCTAGCCACAGCGCGCCGTCTCGGGCAGGAGTTATAAAATAGATGTTTCACCTTATGTTCAGCTTGCCTTGCATCTACGTAATCGTCCGGTTTATCTGGCCAATGCCGTGGGCACGAGCGGCCAAAATTGTGGTTGTGCTGCTGTTCATCCTCGCCTCGCAATATCACCTTTACGCGCGTTTCTCCTCCGGCAGCGTGTTCTCCCCGGAGTTTCCGCGTGGCGTGGTGATGCTCTTCAATTGGGCCTTCGGTGCGATTCTGTTAATCGCAGTGCTGCAGATTATTGTCGACCTGGGGACGTTGCTGGCCATGTTGATCAAGCGGCGAAGGCTGACCATTCCAACGGGCCTTCGTTATGGCCTTGGCGCTGCTGCAGTGGTGTTGTCAGCCGTCGGTGTTCAGCAGGCGGTACGCGTCCCACCCGTCAAGGATGTCGAGTTCGCGATCAAGAATCTGCCCGAGCAATTTGAGGGGTACACCGTTCTACAGCTCACTGACTTGCACATCAGTCGTCTGTTCAACGCGCCGTGGACGCGCGCGGTGGTGAGCGAGTCAAACGCCCTGGGTGTCGATCTGATCGTGGTGACCGGAGATTTGATCGACGGCTCAGTCGCCAATCGGACCCTGGATATTGCTGCGCTGCGTGATCTGCACGCACCGGATGGCGTGTATGTGATTCCTGGCAATCACGAGTATTTTTTCGACAATCAAGCCTGGATGCAGCACTTCAAGTCGCTTGGCATGATCCCCCTCGCCAACAGCCATACGCTGATCGAGCGCAACGGGACGAAGCTAGTCCTGGCCGGCGTTACGGATGTCACCGCACCCAGAACCGGCTTCCCGCCGCCGGACCTCAAACAGGCGTTGGCGGGGGCGCCGAAAGACGTGCCTATTATCCTGCTGGACCATCAACCCCGAAACGCGCGTGATGCCGCCAGCCAAGGTGTGGCACTGCAGCTTTCCGGCCATACCCACGGTGGCATGATCCTCGGTATCGACAGGATCATTGCGCTGGCCAACGCAGGGTTTGTGTCCGGGCTATATGACGTCAGCGGCATGCAACTCTACGTCAACAATGGCACCGCCCTATGGCCCGGATTTGCCCTGCGCCTTGGCAGGCCTGCGGAGCTGACACGCATCACGCTCCGGCGAGCGTCGGACGCCAGCTAGCCGCGAGTCGGATACCGATGTGAGGGGATTTTCGGCCTGACACCGTAGTGAATATGTGAAGCTATAGTGAAAAACTCGTTCGACAATTCAATCAGTTGAAAACCTTTATCAGCGGGCTTTTCAGCTCTATCCCTGAGTCACACTTGGCCTTAAGCTGCGCGAGCCATCACGGCCGTTACCGCGTACGGAGACACTGCCCATGCGAATTTTATTGGTTGAAGACAACCGCGATATTCTGGCCAACCTGGCGGATTACCTGGGGCTGAAAGGCTATACCGTGGACTGTGCGCAGGACGGCTTGTCGGGCTTGCACCTGGCTGCCACCGAACATTACGACTTGATCGTGCTCGACATCATGCTGCCTGGCATCGATGGCTACACCCTGTGCAAACGCCTGCGCGAAGATGCGCGCCGTGACACGCCGGTGATCATGCTCACCGCCCGCGACCAGTTGGATGACCGGCTGCAGGGCTTCAAGTCCGGCGCCGATGACTACCTGCTCAAGCCCTTTGCCCTCTCCGAGTTGGCCGCGCGCATCGAAGCCGTACTGCGTCGCGCCCAGGGCGGTGGTCGCCGTGCGCTGCAAGTCGGTGACCTGAGCTACGACCTCGACACTCTGGAAGTGACCCGTGAAGGCCGCCTGCTCAAGCTCAACCCGGTCGGCCTGAAACTGCTGGCGGTGCTGATGCAGAAGAGCCCGCACGTGCTGCGCCGGGAAATCCTCGAAGAAGCCTTGTGGGGCGATGACTGCCCCGACAGCGACAGCCTGCGCAGCCATGTGCACCAACTGCGTCAAGTGATCGACAAGCCGTTCGCCAAGCCATTGCTGCAAACGGTGCACGGTGTCGGTTATCGCTTGGCCGAGGGCCGAGATGGAGTTTAAGCAAAGCCTTGCCCAACGGATCATCATCGCCTTTGCTTTGATGAGCGCGTTGGTGGCGGGCGCCTTCGCGATGGGCATTGTCGCGACCGTGCACCTGGTGGAAGAGAAGTTGATCTCGGCGGGCCTGGGCGGCGACTTGCAACGCCTGCTGCTGATGGACACCGTCGAGGACTGGCGGCACCGTCCCGAGCCGGACCAGCTGTTTTACTTCAGTGGCGGCCCTGGCGACTTCGAATTGCCCAAGGACCTGCGCCATCTGGAGCCGGGCTTCCATGAAGTGTTCCGTGAGGCGCTGTCGTACCACGCCATGGTCGAAGTGGTCGACGGTCGGCGCTACGTGCTGTTGCAGGATCAAAGCGACTTCGAAGAACGTGAGCGCGTGCTGTTCGCCGTGGTACTGGTGGGCTTTGTGCTGAGCCTGGCGCTGGCGGTGTTCCTCGGTTGGGTGCTGGCCCGCAAGGTAATGGCGCCGGTGGTACGCCTGGCTCGTCAGGTGCGTCACCGCGACCAGTTGCTGGGCCTTGCGCCGCCGCTGGCACCAGACTATGCGGCCGACGAAGTGGGTGAACTGGCGGTGGCGTTTGACGCCACGCTGGGGCGCTTGCGCCAGGCATTGTCCCGTGAGCAGTTGTTTACCAGCGATGTCAGCCACGAATTGCGCACGCCGTTGATGGTGCTGGCCAGCTCCTGCGAACTGCTGCTGGAAAACCCGGCCATCGATCAGCGCGGGCGCAACCAGGTCGAACGCATCGCGCGTGCCTGTGAAGAAATGCGTGAACTGGTGCAAACCTTTCTGATGCTCGCCCGTGCCGAACACGACGACGGCACCATGTCGCCCCAGGTCAACCTGGAGCAGGTCGCCGATGACCTGCTCGGCATCTGGCGCGAGCCTATCGAACGCAAAGGCCTGGAGCTGATCTATCAGCCGGGTAGCCCGCTGGATACGCGCTACAACGCGACCTTCCTGCATGCGGTGATGGGTAACCTGCTGCGCAATGCCCTGCATTACACCGAGCAGGGTTTCATCCGCCTGACCCTGGAACCCAGCGGTTTTGTGGTGGAGGACACCGGCGTGGGCATCCCCGAAGACAAGCGTGAGGCCATGTTCGAGCCCTTTGTACGCGGTAACGAGAAACGCGGTGACGGGCTGGGCCTGGGCTTGTCGCTGGTGCAACGTATCTGCGAGAACCAGGGTTGGAGCGTCAGCCTGAGCACCATGGAGCCGAATGGCTGCCGCTTTCATGTCGAACTCAGTCAGGTCAAAGGCTGACGCCTGGCTCTACCGCTATCCTGCCGAAGTACCCCGTACTTCGGCGAAGATGGCCCGATGCTATTGCTTGTTTCTGTAAAGTCTTGAAATGTATGAGATTGGACAGGACAAGTTTTTCACAACGGGTTGACCAGTTGATCACAGGAGGGTGCTTAAGGTTGTAGGCATCAGCTACTGGAGATCCGTTGATGTCTTCCCCTATCAAGCTTGAATTTTCCGAAAAGTACGACGATCAGCACGCCCACGAATATTTGCTCAAGCATCAGGACAATCTGGCTCGCCGGTTGTCCCACAAACGCGATGAGCAATTGGCCCGCGGCGCGTTGGCGATGGCCGGTGAGCCCAGCCTGGTGCTGGACCTGCCGTGCGGTGCCGGGCGTTTCTGGCCACTGCTGGCGGAAAAACCTAATCGCGTGATTATTGGTGCCGACAATTCGGCGTCGATGTTGAAGGTGGCTACGCTTGCCCAACCCGCGGATGTAGTGAAACGGGTACGGCCCTTGCAGACATCAGCGTTCGATATCGATTTACCGGATAACTCGGTCGACAGCATTTTTTGTATGCGCCTGTTGCACCACATCGGTGACCCGGCACATCGGCTGACGATATTGCGGGAGTTTCAACGGGTTACCCGTGACAGCGTGATTGTTTCGCTTTGGGTGGACGGCAATTTCAAAGCGTGGAAACGCAAGCGGCTCGAAGGAAAGCGCCGCGAAAACGGTGAGCAGGAAGGTTACCAAAATAGATTTGTGTTACCGGCTGCTACTGTGGAAGCAGAATTTGAGCAGGCCGGCTTTCGTGTCCAGGAATCCCTGGACTTCATACCGCTCTACGCCATGTGGCGAGTGTATGTATTGCGCAAGAGGTAGCAGGATGGCAGTTGAGTGCGTAGCAGGCGGTCACATAGCTCCCGAAGAACGATTTGATTATTTCTGGCGCCAGCAAGGCGAGTGGGTTGAAGAGCCCAATCGCCGGCGTGGGGGTGAGAGTGGTGTACAGCGGATCATGAGCGACAATGGCCGCTTGCTTTACAGCAAGCGCCAGACCGGCCATATCTACCGCAGTTGGTTGCACCCATTCGGCCGCCCGACTGTGCTGCGCGAGCGTGATGCCCTCAAGGGCCTGCGCCTGTTGGATGTACGCGTGCCGGAAATGGTCTTTTGCGAGGCGCGCCGCGACCCGGAGCACCGCTGGAAGGCATTGCTGGTGACCGCTTCCCTCGACGGCTTCGATGAAATTGAAAAATGGTACGCCGCGGGTGGCCGTGAGCAATACGGCGAGTTGGTGCATGAGCGCGTACTCAAGGAACTGGCCGGCACCCTGGCACGTATGCACAAGGGGCGTTGGCAGCATGGTTGCCTGTACATCAAGCATATTTTCGTGCGGGTAACGGGTGAGGGCGACTCGGCCAATGTGGAAGTGGCGTTGCTGGATTTCGAGAAATGCCGCCAGCGTTTGACCGCTTATCGGGCGGCGTCCCATGACATGCTGCAGCTGCGTCGCCATTCGTCGTGGAACAGTACCGATTGGGAAAAACTCAGCTACTTTTACCAGACGGCGTTTGGCAGCGCTATCAAGGGTTTAACCAAATGAAGCTAGAAATAGCACGAGGTTTGTTCCTGGTCGGGGCGATGGGCGTTGCAGCCCTTGCCTTGGCCGCCTGGGAGCAACCTCGCACACAAGTGCTCAGCGCGGTGCAAGGTGGCGGGCAATGCCTGCTGCCTCGCGTGGCCAAGGCGAGTGTGGCGGTCAAGCCTGATCATGAGTTGTTGTTGTTCATGTTTGGGATGTCGCAAGGGATGAGGCCGCAGAGTTGAAACGATTTGGATGTGTGGAAAAGGGCCTTGCGATGCGGGGCCCTTTTTTTTTGGCTGAGTTTTTGTTTGGGGTGGGGGCATATCCGTTGCTGCGGTAACGGCGGCCTATGGTTCCACTCTTACAGCCATCCCTTTCAAGGTCTTGGTTTAAAATCCCCCAAAACTTCAGTCAGGGTGACGAAACTATGTGGGATGCAGTTCTCGAAAGGTTTGAAAGAAAAACACCTGCCAGCGTCATGGCTAAGCTGGTGCTAGAGCAGGCCGTTCCAGCTCAGTGGGTGGACCAGGTCTTTGCAGATTACCGTCAGCGTCAATATCCACGTGAGCTGCTGTTCTCCACCATCGTTGAACTGATGTCCCTTGTTTCGCTGGGCCTGAGGCCCTCTTTACATGCTGCAGCGAAGCAAATGGATGAACTGCCCGTGACCATTGCAGCACTCTACGACAAGATAAACCGAACGGAGCCCGAGCTGCTTCGGGCACTGGTCTCAGGCAGCGCGGAGCGTTTATCCCCTACGTTAGAAACACTGGGCTGCACATCAATTTTACCCGGCTGGCAATTGCGCATTGTCGACGGTAACCACCTCCCGTCCACAGAAAAGCGTTTAAGCCCGCTGCGGTGCGAGCGCGCAGCTGCTCGCCCTGGATTCTCTGTGGTTGTCTACGACCCGGATCTTGATTTGGTCGTTGACCTTCAGCCTTGTGAGGATGCCTACGCCAGTGAGCGTGTGAGTGTTCTGCCTTTGCTAAAAAATGCTCGTATGGGGCAGCTCTGGATGGCTGATCGGCTTTATTGCACGCTGCCTGTTTTGCAGGCTTGTGAGCAAACAGGTGCGTCATTCATCGTTCGCGAACCCAGCAAGCACCCGACGATGTTAGAACAAGGTAGTTGGCAGGCATGCGGAGTAATTGAAAGTGGTGCGGTGCGCGAACAAATCATTGAAGTGAAAAACGGTCGGCGCTGGCGCCGTGTTGAGTTGAGTCTGCAAACACCGACTGACTCTGGCGACTCAGTGATGTGGTTCTGGAGCAATTTGCCCGAAACGGTCAGCGCCCGGCAGATTGCTGAACTGTACCGGCGTCGCTGGAGTATCGAAGGTATGTTCCAACGCTTGGAATCAGTGCTGGACAGTGAAATTTCAAGTCTGGGAAATCCCAAAGCAGCCTTGCTGGGCTTCGCATCGGCGGTTCTGGCGTACAACGTTTTATCTGTGCTCAAGCGTAGCGTTGAGCAGGCACATCGAGCTACACAGCCCCCAGATTGGGAAGCTTCAATCTTCCACTTGGCAGTACAAGTTCGTAGTGGCTACGAAGGGATGCTGATCGCTGTGCCAGCGGAAAACTTCCCAGTTGAACAGACTCCGCGAGGACTTGCAGAGCGGCTGTTGGGACTGGCGAGGTTAATCAAAGCGAAGCAAGTTTCCAAAAGCACCCGCGGCCCTAAAAAACC
>NZ_JBAWDE010000095.1:0-5164 GCF_049590575.1 Pseudomonas sp. | reverse complement strand
GTGGCAGCCACGGTGCTGCTGGCGATTTTTGGCGGCGGCCGCGACTGGCCGATCTACCTGCTGCTATTGCCGCTGACCATGCTGATCGGCGGCGCGACCTTCGGCGCCCTGTGGCTGGCGCGCACGCTGTTCTATTGCGTGATCGGGCTGCTCATCTACATCGCCGGGCTGCTGGTGGCCGACCACTACGTCGACGTCAACTTCATCCATTGGCTGGCCATGCCGCTCGGTGCACTGGCCGTGCTGGGCGCGTATGTGGTGCTGTGGATCGTTATGAAAGCCGCCTGGAAACGCAGCCAGACCGGTTTTATCGTGCGCCTGTGCGCGGCGGCGGGCGTGTACCTGGCGGCAGGTTTTATCGCCGACGCGGGCCGTGACGGCTGGTTGCTGGCGTTCCCGATTGCCTCGTTTGTAGCGTTGTTCATCTTTGGCAAGACGGCGGGCGGGTCGGGTTCGAGTTCAGGCGGAGGTTCTTCGAGCTCCGGCAGCTCCAGCAGCTCCAGCTCCAGCGGCAGTTCGTCCGGCGGTGGCGGCTCCAGTGGCGGCGGCGGGGCGTCCGGCAGTTGGTAGTGCGGCGAATCGACAGTGGCAATCGGTTCAAGAAATCCGCGATGATGTCGATACGAATTCATCGCCCACAAGGACCGTTACCCGGATGAAACTGCTGAAATTCGCCGCTGTATTGACCCTGCCGCTGCTCGGCGCCTGCTCCGACTACCACTACAAAAATTACCAGGGCGATTGGGCCCCGGAAAAACTGCACCCCGTCGACCTTTCCAATAACGCAGCGAATGCCGTGCTGGTGTACTTCGACACCTGGCGCGAGCGCGAACTGGGCGTACCGTTTCACCGCCTGGCATTGGCGGTCGAAGTCGACGGCGTGCCGTTGCCCGGCGCGGGGCGTCACTCGATTCTCAACGTGACCGGCGAACAAGCCCTCAAGCTCGCACCCGGCAAACACTCGTTGCGCTGGTGCAACGTGTCGATGAACGCCCTGGGCACGGGCGGCGCGTTCTGCGACGAAGGCGCTGACGACGTCGACTTCAAGGCCGGCAAACGCTACCTGGTGACCTATCGCCTTTCCGCCAGCACCCGCGGGGTGGGGCCGAACTACAGCACCCAATACCGCACGTTTTCCAGCATCAAGGACATTGATTCCCAAGAGGTCATCTACCCACCTGCCGGCACCGGCTCATTGATCTCCAATGAGTGAAGGCCAAGCCATCGCATGCTGAGCAGCCGAACGCCATGACCTGCCAGATTCGCCACGCCATCCCCCAGGACGCCTTGTGCATCGGCGTGCTGGGCATGCAGGTGTTTCTCGACACCTACGCCACCGAAGGCATTCGCTGCGCGATCGCCAAGCAAGCGCTGCACGCTTTCGCACCCGAGTCCATCGCCCAACTGATCGAGCAGCCGGGCACGGCGCTGGTGGTGGCCGAGGTGAACAACCACCTGGTCGGCTTCGCCCAGATTCAACTGGGCACCGGCCACGCGCTGATCGACACGCCCAACGTCGCCGAATTGCAACGCCTGTACATCCAGGAACGCTTCACCGGTCAGGGCATCGGCGTTCAACTGCTGCAGGCGGCAGAACAGCTCGCCGCGCACGAAGGCGCTGCGATGCTGTGGGCGACGGTGTGGGTGGGCAACGAGCGCGCGCTGGGTTTCTACCCTCGGCGCGGGTACGCGGTGCTGGGCGCGCCGACCTACACCTTCCAGGGCGAAAGCCATGAAAATCGGCTATTTGGCAAAGCCCTGAGCGCTACAGCTGTTTAGACAGAAACACGCGGCTGCTGCCCGCAGGCTCACAAGGCACCTCGCCGAAGCGCACCCACCCATGCTTCTGGTAAAACCCCGGCGCCTGAAAGCTGAGCGTATACAGCACCGCGTTCGCACATCCTCGGCGCCGTGCTTCGTCTTCGAACGCTTGCAGCAACCGGCCGCCTAGCCCCGTGCCGCGCAGCGAGTCGGGCAAGTGGAACAGGTCGAGAAAGGCCATGCCCAAGGTGGTCTTGCCAGTGATGCCGCCGAGGATTTGCTGGGTGTGTGGGTCCCTCAGCAACACCGTCAGCGGCTGGCGGTCGTTGTAGCCGGTAATGGCCTTATTGAACGCAGCGAGACCCTTGCCGAGAATGCGCTCGGCCTCGGGGTCGGGCTGGTCGCTGACTTCAACCTGCGGCGCCGTCATCACGCGAGCACCCTCACCATCTCATGCCACGCCATCCCGCCGTGATCCGAAGGCGAAGGCTGCACATAGGTGTAGCCCATGCGCGTGTACAACGGCACATGCTGCTCCTTGCACATCAAATGAATCGTCTGCTTGCCCAGCGCGCGCATGCGCTGCACAAAATCCGTCATCAACAGCGTGGAATACCCCTTGCCCTGATGCGCCGGGTCGACCACTACCGACATAATCACCACATTCGGCGCCTCGGCCGCATGCCCCACCAACTCCTTGAACGCCTCGTCCGACATCACCACCTGATGCGCGCAACCACAGTTGATAAACCCCACCACCTCGGCATCAGCTTCCAGAATCAAAAAACCTTGCGGGTACTGCGCAATCCGCGTGGCGATCTTCTCCAGCGTCGCGGCTTCGTCGCCTTCGTAGGCGCTGATTTCGATTTCAAAGCAGCGCGCGGCGTCGGCGGGCAGGGCGTTGCGGAAAGTGAGGGCAGGCATGGGCATTTCCTGGGGCGTTAAGCGAAAGGCCCCATCATAAAGAAACATCAGCGGCCTGACACTGACGATGCTGAGCAAGCTAGCTGTGGCAAGCCTGCTCGCCACAACAACCCAGAAGTACCCGGCCGGGCTTCCCAAAACCAGAAAACCCTGCAAAGCGGGTTTCCTCAACACTTAAATCACATCAACCCGCAACAGGCGAAACCCGGTCGCTGACCGAGGTCGGCGACGGCGCGAACGCTACGCGGCGCCTCGATCGTTGCAACCGCAAATCATCATCTATGGTACGCCGATGAAGGCTCGACCAGTCTATTAGAAAAAATGACCACTGTTATTTCGGAATTGAATAGAGAACTGTCAACTCTCACAGTAGGCGACCATTGCTTGATCATCCACTATGGGTAGTGTTTTTGGCGATTTAGATGCGTGACACATAAGGACGTTTCAATGGATGCGCTATATTTTGGAGTGTACATATATGCCCTGACCGGCTTGATACTAATGGCACGGTTTACTCTCATGATTCAAAGCAATCTTGTTTGGCGATTGACATGGTGTGGTGGCCTAGGAACGGCGTTGTTATTGGCGTGGTGGACAGTGACGGATTTTAGTAGTGTAACAATCCCACTGATTGGTGGTGTTGTATTTGGTGTGATAGTTAAGGTGTCTGCACGACGTTATACAGAGTTTGGACGATTATTGATGTCTTCCGGTTTTTGCGTTTCTTTGACCATCGTCGTCTCTGTGCACGACATGTTAGGGTTTCGTGAGTGGCCGGATTTCATGGTCATGATCGGTTATGGAGGATTGATATTATTCTTGCTGATGACGATTTTTGACTCGCTTTGGGGAGTGATTGTCGACTTGCCTTGTTATTCAATAAATTTCTCGAAGCGCGACCGTGCGTTGGATGTATTGGCGTCGCCCCTGACGTATAGGGTATATCCCAAAGTGTCAGTGCATGTGCCTTGTTATCATGAACCTTCCGAAATAGTTATTGCCACCTTGGACGCCCTGTCACGGCTCGATTATTCAAGTTTTGAAGTCATCGTAGTAGATAATAATACGAAAGATCCTGCGCTCTGGCGTCCTGTTGAACAACACTGCGTTGCCTTAGGTGAAAAATTTAAATTTTTTCACGTGGACCCTCTCTACGGCGCCAAAGCGGGAGCGATGAACTTTGCATTAAGGAAGACTGATCCCAGTGCAGACATAGTAGCTGCGGTAGATGCGGATTATCTTGTCGAACCACATTTTCTCAGAACCCTGGTAGGCCTGTTTGACGATCGGAATGTTGCGTTTGTGCAGTCAAGTCATGATTACAGGGGGTGGAGTCATAATCCCTTTTTATCCAGCGTTTACTACCATTATTTACCGGCGCAGAAAATAGTGCATCCAGCAACTAATGAGTTCAACGCAGCAAATTTGGTGGGTACCATGTGTCTCGTGCGACGCCAGGCACTCGAGGAGGTAGGGGGATGGGCGGAATGGAGCTTGACGGAAGATGACGAATTATCCGTAAGGCTGCACGCGAAGGGATACACAGGTCACGTCTTTGAAGACACGTTCGGGAGAGGGCTTATTCCTGAGACCTTCGAGGGTGTAAAAAAGCAATTGTTTCGTTGGGCGGCAGGGCCGGTACAGGAGTTTAAGGTGAATTGGCGTATGCATTTAGGGTTAGATCAAGACAGTGAGTTTACCCCGAGTCAACGAATTTTGCGCCTGAAGCGGTTGTTTGGTTATATGAGCTCTGGGTTGTTTTTTGTGCCCAGTGTGCTGATGGCTTCTATCGCGGCTTACTTAATAGTCAATCATGTACAGCTCGTGGTGCCTGGTAGTGTGATAGCTTTTCTGGTTGTGGGTATAGTCATTAATTATTTGAAAGTATGGATCGCTCTGCGGAGGTTGGGCAACCGCGGATTTAGAAATTACGTTCTGACTATCATGTTGGAAAGCGCGCTTCGTTGGAATGCTGCGGTCGCGTTTTTTGTACCGATTTTTCAATTGGATATGCGATGGGTTAGGACTGATAAATTTAAGAAGGTGGGCAGTCTGATGAGAGCTTTCCATTCTTCAAAAGTTGAAGTGATTATCGGGCTACTGCATTTTTCTGTCGGCGTGGTGATAGGGTGCTATGCCAATTTTAAAGTGGTGGAGATTCTAGCAATACTGTCTGTCTGGCTCATGCTGAGAGGGTTGGGTTTTATGGGGGCATTTATAATTGCTGCGATGGGCGAGTACAGCCTGAGACTCGGTCCTCTGCAACGTGCAGAGGATCAAGCGTTGCAGCATATTTGATGGCTTTTTGCTCGTTACTTGAAAGCATGAGTATGAATTTGTAGGGTGGCGTAAGGGGACTGTCAGTTTTTTTGTGTGCGGGCCGGTAACGGCCTGCCCTGAGGCAGGCCGTGCTTTTACCAGGTTGGCCTGATAAATCGATCTCCGTACAGAATCGCAAATTGATTCATCGCACTTTTCC
>NZ_JBAWDE010000094.1:0-9378 GCF_049590575.1 Pseudomonas sp. | reverse complement strand
CTTCAGTGTTTATCAGACCGCGGCGAACCGCTTGTCCAGGTAATCGATGATCACCTTGGAGTCATACATCCAGGTGGTCTGGCCATTCTCTTCGATGCGCAGGCACGGCACTTTGATCTTGCCGCCTTGTTCCAGCAGGGTCTGGCGGTCCTGTGCGTTGTTCTTCGCGTCCTTGAGCGCCACCGGTACATTCAGGCGGTGCAGGGTACGGCGGGTCTTCACACAGAACGGGCAGGCGTGGAATTGGTAAAGGGTCAGTTCCTCGGCCGCAGCGTTCACTTGTGCTTGTTGTTCGGCGGGACGCTGCTTTTTGCGAGGGCGGGTAAGAAAGTCGCCCGCGATGATGACGTGGCCGAGGCCCACTCGAAGTGCTTTGACGAACATGGCTGAAACCTCTTGCCCATGAAGAAGGGGCCGCAGCTTACCTGATTTTTGCAGGCGAAAAAAAACCGGCGATGAACGCCGGATTTTTCCTTCGCAGCCTGTTACTTGATCAGGCTGAGGAATTCGCTGCGGGTCGCCGCGTTTTCGCGGAACTCACCCAGCATCACCGAAGTGATCATCGACGAATTCTGTTTCTCCACACCGCGCATCATCATGCACATGTGCTTG
This sequence comes from Pseudomonas sp., assembly GCF_049590575.1. Lineage (GTDB taxonomy): Bacteria > Pseudomonadota > Gammaproteobacteria > Pseudomonadales > Pseudomonadaceae > Aquipseudomonas. The sequence continues at coordinate 8,766 of NZ_JBAWDE010000094.1, read as the reverse complement.
GCTTCGATCACCACCGCCACGCCCAGGGCGCCGGTGACCTGCAAGACGGCATCGGCGATCTGGCGGCTGAGGTTTTCCTGGATCTGCAGGCGGCGCGCATACATATCGACAATCCGCGCGACTTTCGACAGGCCCAGCACTTTGCCGCTCGGGATGTAGGCAACGTGCGCCTTGCCGATAAATGGCAGCAGGTGGTGTTCGCACAACGAATACAATTCGATGTCCTTGACCAGCACCATTTCGCTGTTATCGGAGCTGAACAAGGCACCGTTGGTGACTTCTTCCAGTGTCTGTTCATAGCCGCGGCAAAGGTACTGCATCGCCTTGGCGGCACGCTTTGGCGTGTCGAGCAGGCCCTCGCGGGAGACGTCCTCGCCGAGCTGGCCGAGGATCGCTGTGTAATTCTGTTCCAGGGACATGAAACTACCTGTGGGATTTTCGCAAAGCGCAAGGTTACGGTGGCCGACACATCGCTGCAAGCCTGACGATGGCACTTGTTACTCGTCGCGCCCTTCCATCATGGTGCGCTTGAGCATCACATACACCGCTCCCGCGCCGCCGTGGCGGGCCTGGCAGGAGGTAAAGCCGAGAACCTGGGCATGCTGGCGCAGCCAGGTGTTGACGTGGCTCTTGATCATCGGGCGCTTGCCGTCCAGCCGCACGGCCTTGCCGTGGGTGACGCGCACACAGCGGATTTCGAACTTGGTGGCTTCGGCGAGAAACGCCCACAGGGTTTCGCGGGCTTTCTCCACGGTCATGCCGTGCAGGTCGAGGCTGCCCTCGAAGGGGATCTGGCCAACCTTGAGCTTGCGCATCTGGCTTTCCTGCACACCATCGCGGGCCCACATCAGCTCGTCTTCGGGGCCGACGTCAATCACGAACTGATCCGACAAGCCATCCACGGTGGTGGCATCGGTACGCACGGTTGCCGCCTGGCGCAGCTTGGCGATCTGCGCCCGGTCCGCCTTGGGTTTACCGGTGTCGGCACGGTCGTGCTTGATCGGCTTGACGCCGCGCAGCTCGTTTTTGAACAGGGAAAAATCGTCGTCTTGCATGTCAGCCTCCGCGAAGGGCGGGCAGTTTACCTAAATCGCGGCGGCCAGGGCGCAGGAAACGCTATCCAAGCGCCATCAGTCGTGCTTTTTCATCAGGTGCGAGGCGATGTTGAGTGACAACGGTTGGCGCATCTTGCGACGGCTGCGCCGCCATAACCACACACCGAGCCACAGCACCAGCAGCCCGATCGCCGCCAGCAGGGCCGAACCTCCGGGGCTGGCATTCAGTTCGCCAAGGGCTGGCGAATGACCTAACAAACCGGCGCCACCGGCACCTGCCAGCAGCAAACCTACAATCGCCAGCAGCGCGGCAAAGCCGGCCACCAGGCGCAGACGCCAGTTGCTCGGGCCCTTGGGGCGCAAGCGACGAGCATCAAAACCATCGGATATCTTCATTCCGACCTTTCCTCCAGGGTATCGGCCCTTCGACCGGAAGATACACAGGTTGTTCCTGTGCCAGAGGCAATTGCAGCAAATGACCGGCATTTGCAGATGAGCGGGACATTGAATACGCCGCACCGCTCATCAGAAGGTCGATCAGATCAGGTCTTTGGTCAGCGCCAGGGTGGCGAAGTTGTCAGCCATGATGGCCATTTCGGTCTGTTGCACATGCTCGGCGCTGAGGACGCCGCCTTTGTAAGGCAGGTCGCGCGTGGCACAGGCGTCTTCTACCAGAGTGCAGCGAAAGCCCAGGTTCTTGGCGGCGCGCACGGTGGTGCTGACGCTGGAATGGCTCATGAAACCGCAGACGATCAGGTCCAGCGAGCCGAGGTCCTGCAGGTGTTTTTCCAGGCCGGTGCCGTGGAAGGCGCTGGGCAGCAGCTTGCCGATGATGGTTTCGTCGCCGGCAGGTTCCAGGCCCGGGATGAATTCGCCGCGCTCGCCTTGCGGGTCAAACAGCCCGCCGACAGTGCCGAGGTGGCGCACATGCACGATCGGGCGCCCGGCATTGCGGGCCGCCGCCGCCAGCTGCTGGATGTTGGCGACCGCCGCGTCCATGCCCGAGAGGGCGAGCGGGCCGCTGAGGTATTCCTTCTGGGCGTCGATGATCACGAGGGTCGCATGGCCAAGATTGGCGGCTGCGTAACCGCGACCACTGAGTTGAAACATCGTCTTTGGAACGGACATTCTGGGGGCTCCTGTGAGGGGGGCTTTTGTGACATTGTCCACTGGCTGAGCGGTTCTGTGAATCGCTACCATCGTAAGGTACGCCGTTGTTGACGTGCAGCCCTGTCAAGTGGGTGGCTTGTTTAACCGAATGCGGGTGATTCGGATGAAATCCGACGTGCGGCAGGCGCTTTTCGTACATCGTCGGTACAGGCGAAGGCTGTTAGAATCGCCAGTCGTTTTTTCCAGGAGTCTGCCCCCGTGATCACTTCCCGCCTGCGCACCTTGCGCGACCACATCCGTTGGGCTGTCAGCCGTTTCCATGGGGAAGACCTGTTTTTTGGCCATGGCACCGATAATGCCTGGGACGAAGCCCGGCAATTGGTGCTCGGCGCCTTGCACTTGCCGTGGGAAATAAACGACAGCTACCTCGACTGCAACCTGGAAGAAGAAGAAATCTCCCATGTGCAGCGCTTGCTGCATCGGCGCATCCATGAGCGTGTGCCCACCGCCTACCTGTTGAAGGAGGCCTGGTTCTGCGGTATGTCGTTTATCGTCGATGAGCGTGTGTTGATCCCGCGTTCACCAATCGGTGAGCTGATCGAAAACCGCTTCGAACCCTGGCTGGCCCAGCCGCCGGCACGCATCCTCGACCTGTGCACCGGCTCCGGTTGCATCGGCATTGCCTGTGCCTACGAGTTCCAGGACGCCGAGGTGGTGCTGGGCGATTTGTCCTTCGAAGCCCTGGAAGTGGCCAACCAGAACATCGAGCGCCATGGCGTCGACGAGCGCGTGTACACCGTGCAGGGCGACGGTTTTGACGGCCTGCCGGGTCAGCGCTTTGACTTGATCGTATCGAACCCGCCGTATGTGGATGCCGAAGATTTCGCCGACATGCCGGACGAATACCAGCATGAGCCGGAATTGGGCCTGGCCTGCGGCGATGATGGCCTGAACCTGGTGCGACGGATGTTGGCCGAGGCGGCGGACCACCTGACCGAGAAGGGTTTGCTGATTGTCGAAGTGGGCAACAGCCAGGTGCACGTCGAGGCGCTGTACCCGGAAGTAGACTTCGCCTGGCTGGACTTCCAGCGCGGTGGGCATGGGGTGTTCATGTTGACGGCTGAGCAGTGCCGCGAGCATCAGGCAGTGTTTGCTGCTCGGGTTTAACTGACGAAACTGGCCCTGATTGTGGGCTTGCTGTGGTGAGGGGGCTTATCCCCCGGCGGGTTCACTCAAGATCCTAGGGCTGCTTCGCAGCCCAGCGCGGGGCGTGCCCGCTCACCACAGCAAGCCCCCAGATTTGATTGCATTTCAGCTTGCTAGCGGTGAGTGGCAATCCAGATCAACAACCCCGCCTGAAACACCGTAAACGCCACCAGGCAGGTAATGGTAAAGCGCAAGCCGCTGTCTTCGCGCTTGAACTTGGTGACTTTTTCTTCTTCCTTGCGCAGCTTCACTTCCTGCTCCGCCAGGTTCTGCTCGGCCTGTTGCAGCATCTGCGCCGCTTCCAGAATTTCCACGAACTGCACTTTCTCAGTGTTCCAGCTGTCCAGCACACCGCTGACCTTGCCGGGCTGCACGTTGCCTTTCAGGTGCTGCACATCGGCGTAGGCCACATCAAAACCCTGGATACGCAGGAAGTGATCGCGGCGCAGGCGCGTGGACTCGTTGAGTGCATCCTTGTTGGCCAGGTCGACACCGTCGACGCGGTAGTGCGACCACTGCTTCTTGGCCCACGCCGCGCCTTGTGCGACCAGAAAGCGCCCGATGCCACGGTTGGGCGGTTCGATTTCCAGGCTGTTGCCCGGGCCGAAGTGCACGCGGTGGGTGTCGTGATCGACCCAGATATCCAGGTGGTTCTGCTCGCGACGCACGCGCTGGCCCGGCAACTGGATGACCATGCGCAGCAGGCTGTGGTGTTTGTCGTTGCGCTCGGCATAGCCGAACTGCACGAACCGCAACGGCCGTACGCCGGTGGCGCGGTCGGTGGCCAGCGGGGCCAGGCGCAGCATCTTGAAATGCTCAGCCTGAACGTCCGCCCACGGCAGAGGCGCCGCGTCGACGGCCGCGGTTTTTTCAGCCGGGGTGTCGGCGATTGGTTCCGGTGTTGCTTCAGTGGTTGTCATGCGGCGCGATCCTGTCCAAGCCCAGCAAGCCGACAGTCTTTTTGCTGTCGACTCACGGCTTATCGGCCGTTTTGCGCAGGACTGGAGGCAAATTGTCGCTTAACGGGGTTGAAGTCCGTCGATAAAGCGCACGATGCGCGCGCCCAACTCAGCGGCGAGGGGCAATTGCGGGTCGTTGTAGGAGGCCAATTGCTGCTTCACGTCATTGGGCACGATGCGCATCACGTGGTTCATGCCTTCGATCACCGTCAACTGCGCGTCGGGCTTGGCGTTTTTCAGTTGCTGGGCATCGCCCACGCCGACCTGGATATCGTTGGTGCCCTGGACGATCAGCGCCGGCATGTTCAGCTTGGCGAAGGCCGCGGAGGGGTCAGCGCGGAACAGGCTGATCAGATAAGGCTGCACGCTGGGTCGGAAAATACCCTCCAGCGGGCCAGGTACATCGGCGTCCACCTGGCCGGCCTTGAGGTGATCGAGGATTTCATTGCTGCGCAGCAGCAGGGCAGGGGGCAGGTGATCCGCCAGTTGCTGGCGGATCACCTGATCCACCGGGCGGGCGCTGCCGGACAGGGAGATCACCCCGGCAGGATCGAGTTGCGGTGCGGCCAGCGCGGCAACCAACGCGCCTTCGCTGTGGCCCAGCACAATCAGCGGGCCCATGCGTTTGTCGGCCTTGAGCAACTTGCCCCAGGCCACGGCGTCGGCCACGTAGGCGTCGAGGGTCAGGTTGCGTTCGTCGGGGGTGGCGCCCAGGCTGGCGGCAACCCCGCGTTTGTCATATCGCACGCTGGCGATGTTGTGGCGGGCCAGCACCCAGGCCAGGCGCTTGAGGCTGTCATTGCGCGCGCCATCGGCGCTGTTGCCGTTGCGGTCGGTGGGCCCGGAGCCGGCGATGATCAGCACCACCGGCACCGGTTTGTCGGATTGAGGCAGTAAGAGCGAGCCAAACAGCTCGCCGCTGCCGGTGTCCAGGCTGATCGGCCGTTGCAGCACGACGGGGGAGGCGGCGAAGCCCAGGCTGGAAAACAGAGTGAGGGTCAATAGCAGAACTCGCAGCATCATCACGCCATCATTGGGAGGGTGCCGGTTGGACCAATGTCTACCGGTAAGGTTTCGATGATGATCTAGTCGATTACCCTGCGTATACTGGCCGCCTTAAGTTATTACGGTTGACTTGATTCAACTGATTTCACGGAGCGCCCTGCATGTCCGGCAATACCTTCGGCAAGCTGTTCACTGTCACCACCGCGGGCGAAAGCCATGGCCCGGCGTTGGTCGCCATTGTCGACGGCTGCCCGCCAGGCCTCGAGCTGTCCCTGGAAGACCTGCAGCGTGACCTCGACCGCCGCAAGCCCGGCACCAGCCGCCACACTACCCAGCGCCAGGAGCCCGACGAAGTCGAGATTCTCTCCGGCGTGTTCGAGGGCCGCACCACGGGATGCGCCATCGGCCTGCTGATCCGCAACACCGACCAGAAGTCCAAGGACTACTCGGCGATCAAGGACCTGTTCCGCCCGGCCCACGCCGACTACACCTATCACCACAAATACGGCGAGCGCGACTACCGTGGCGGCGGCCGCAGCTCGGCGCGCGAAACCGCAATGCGCGTGGCCGCCGGTGCCATCGCCAAGAAATACCTGGCCACCCAGGGTATCGTGGTGCGTGGTTACATGAGCCAGCTGGGCCCGATCGAAATCCCGTTCAAGACCTGGGACAGCGTCGACGACAACGCTTTCTTCAGCCCGGACCCCGACAAAGTGCCGGAACTGGAAGCCTACATGGACCAGTTGCGCCGCGATCAGGATTCGGTCGGCGCCAAGATCACCGTGGTCGCCGAAGGCGTCAAGCCGGGCCTGGGCGAGCCGATCTTCGACCGCCTCGATGCCGAGCTGGCCCACGCGCTGATGAGCATCAATGCGGTGAAGGGCGTGGAAATCGGCGCCGGGTTCGATTGTGTCGCCCAGCGTGGCACCGAGCACCGTGATGAGCTGACCCCGGAAGGTTTCCTCAGCAACAACGCCGGCGGCATTCTCGGGGGTATCTCTTCGGGCCAGCCGATCGTTGCGCACCTGGCGCTCAAGCCGACGTCCAGCATTACCACCCCTGGCCGTTCGATCGATGTGCACGGCAACCCGGTGGACGTGATCACCAAGGGCCGCCACGACCCGTGCGTGGGCATCCGCGCCACGCCGATTGCCGAAGCGATGATGGCCATCGTGTTGATGGACCACCTGCTGCGCAACCGTGGGCAAAACGCCGATATGCGCGTGAGTACCCCGGTGCTGGGCCAGCTGTGACGGGCTGGCTGTGACAGCCCTCCCATACTGGCGCCTCTCCAGCTTCTACCTGTTCTACTTCGCCCTGCTGGGGGCGACGGCGCCGTTCCTGGCGCTGTATTTCGACCACCTGGGGTTTTCCAGCGCGCGCATCGGCGAGCTGGTGGCCATCCCCATGCTGATGCGTTGCGTGGCCCCCAACCTGTGGGGCTGGCTAGGGGACTACACCGGCCGGCGCCTGGCCATCGTGCGCTTTGGCGCGGTGTGCACCCTGGCCAGTTTTTCGCTGATTTTCGTCAGCCACACCTACGCCTGGCTGGCGCTGGTGATGGCGCTGCACGCGTTTTTCTGGCATGCCGTGCTGCCGCAATTTGAAGTGATCACCCTGGCGCACCTGAAAAAACAGACCTCACGCTACAGCCAGCTGCGCCTGTGGGGCTCCATCGGTTTTATCCTCACGGTAGTGAGCATGGGCCGTCTGTTCGACTGGCTGAGCCTGGATATTTACCCGGTGGTGGTCGTGGTGATCATGGCCGGGATCATCGGCGCCAGCCTGTGGGTACCGAACGCACAGCCCGCCGGCCACGGCAATCGCCTGGCCGGTGGCGGCTTTCTCAAACAACTGCGCAGCCCGGGCGTACTCGCGTTTTACGCTTGCGTCGCGCTGATGCAAATGAGCCATGGCCCGTATTACACCTTCCTGACTTTGCACCTGGAACACTTGGGCTACAGCCGTGGCGTGATCGGTATGCTCTGGGCCCTGGGGGTCGTCGCGGAAGTGCTGATGTTCCTGGGCATGAGCCGCATCCTTGCGCGGTTTTCGGTACGCCGGGTGCTGCTGGCGAGCTTCCTGTTGGCTGCGCTGCGGTGGTTGCTGCTGGGCTCGTTTGCCGAATATTTGTGGGTGCTGTTGCTGGCACAGGTCATGCATGCCGCCACTTTCGGCAGTTTCCACGCCGCCGCCATCGCCTTTGTACAGCGCAGTTTCGGCGATAAACAACAAGGCCAGGGCCAGGCACTGTATGCCGCCTTGGCCGGCACCGGCGGCGCATTGGGCGCGCTGTATTCCGGCTACAGCTGGAACCTGTTGGGGCCGACCCTGACGTTCAGCATCGCCAGCGTCGCGGCATTCGCCGCTGCCGTTATCATCGGTTTTCGATTGCAAGAGCAGAACAGAGGAACCCTTACATGAGTTATGTCGCCGTCTACCCCGTTGCTTCACCGGATACGCCGAACAAGGTGCTGACCCACTTCGACGACATCGCTGCAACCCTCGCCGAGTTGGGTGTGCGGTTCGAGCGGTGGCAGCCCGCGCCGATTGAAAAGGGCGCCGGTGACGCACAGCTGATTGCAGCGTACCAGGCGCAGGTTGACGCCCTTGGTTACGCTGACGTGGGGGTGCTGAGTGTGACGAACGACCATCCGCAAAAAGATGAATTGCGCGCGCAGTTTCTGGATGAGCGCCGTTACCGCGAAGACCACGTGCGCTTCTTTATTGCGGGTCAGGGCCTGTTTGCACTGCACATCGGCGACTACGTATATGCCGTGCGCTGTGAGAAAAATGACCTGCTGGTGATCCCGGCCGGCATGGCGCATTGGTTTGATATCGGCGAAAACCCACACTTCGTGGCCCTGCAGTTTTTCAATTCGGCTCAAGGCGGCGTGCCCGAGCTGACGGGTGACAAACTCGCTCGCCAATTTCCCGGGTTGGACGATTAATCGCAGCGTATTGATAACTTCAAGCCCCTCGCGTTTGAAGTTGCTGTGGGAATAAACCCAAACTTTCGTAAGACTCTGCTGTTTATCGCGGGGCATGTGCCGTAGTGGCATTCATTATGTAACTCTCCTGCGCATCGACGCTTTTATCGCCTGTCAATAGGAGGAATCCGAATGACGGTGAAGTGTCAGCCATTTAGAGGGAGAGAAACTTATGAGAGGCCAAAAGGAATTTGCGGCGCCGTATGCGTTACCCAACACCGTCAGACGGCGCCTGAGTTTATGCGGCAAGCGCCTGACCCCTTCGGAGCTGGAGATACTGCGCTGGGCCTCTGAAGGCAAGACGGTCTGGGAAATCAGCCAAATACGGGCCACGTCCGAGGCCACGGTGAAATTCCATCTGCGTAACATCTACAGCAAGCTGGAAGTGAATAACCGTGTACAGGCGATTAACGAAGCCGCTCGCCAGGGGCTGTGCTGAGC
>NZ_JBAWDE010000093.1:0-18404 GCF_049590575.1 Pseudomonas sp. | reverse complement strand
AGCGGGCTTGCTCGCGAATGCGGTGTTCCAGTCAACGTTTCTGTGGCTGACCCACCGCTTTCGCGAGCAAGCCCGCTCCCACATTTTTTAACGGTATCAAGGCTTGAAGTCGCTAGCTCGTGGGATGGGCCACGTTCAGTGCTTTATCCACCAGCAGTTGCACCCCTTCCAGCATCCGACAGATGCCCAACGCGACATTGCGTTGAGCCCCCTCGATTTCAAACGCCATATGGGTGGCAATCTCGCTGAGGGACGCCAAGTCCTGGGACGCATTGACCAGCAAGGTTTCCGTGCCCAGGTCGGCGCGCACGCTGAAGAGCCCGTCAGTAGGTTCGGGGATTGGTTTTCCGGGATTGAGGTAGTGGTTGATCGCTCGGTAGGCCACTTCGTGCAGGGTGCTGGTATCGAAGTCTTGCTGGGCGGGGGGATTTGGGCTGTCTTTGATCATGGTGGAACTCCTGGTAGTGGAGCTGCCAACACTTGCGGTCAAACAAAGTGGGGTGGCAGCTGAACGCGGGTTGACCGACCGGAACCAGGGATCCGGCATACCCGAAGGTATCCCGCGCACAGCTGCCGCGACACGATACATCAAGCTTAGAAAAAACGCCTGACATAGGTCTTGGTTGCTGTAGCGCACTGGTTTAGTCGGACGGTCAAATCCGATCGCTGAATTGTCAGCGACGGCAGTGAGGTTAGTCAGCCGCCTTCCGAGCCACAACCTGAAACCCTTGTAGGAAACCTCCGAGCGAAACTCACTCCCAAAGCCCAGTGAAGATCTGCTAAGGCAGGAAGATGATCTTGTCGGCACTGCCGCCGTTCACCTCTTCATAGCACTGCACCCCATCGGCCAATGCCACTTCGCGCAGGCCGGTGGGCAACGGCAGCAAGCCCTCATCGAAGAAGCGCCCGAACTGCTCCAGCATCCCCGCGCATTGCTCACAGTTGTAGAGCAACGAGTTGATCCCCACCACCGAGCCGCCCTTGCGGTAGAGGGCCAGGGCCGGCAATTGCACATGGCCGTCCACCGGCGCGGCGATGATTGCGATACGGCCGAACGGCGCCAGGCCTGCCACCGCCGCCGGCAGCCAGAAACCGGTGGTGTCGAAGATTACGTCGGCGCCGCCCTTGAACACGGCATTGACCTGCGCGCCCAGCGTTTCGGGTGCACCCAGGGCAATCGCCTCAAACCCTTGCGCCTGCAACACCTCAATCTGATCCGCCTTGCGCACGGCCGCCAGTACCTGGGCACCGCGAATTTTCGCCAACGCCAAGGCTGCGCTGCCTACGGCGCCATTGGCCCCAATCACCAACAACCGCGTGCCTTTGCCCACGCCGCTGCGTTCGAGTGCGTCCCAGGCGGTGGTGTACGGCACGCCCAGGCTGGCCGCTTGGGCGAAGCTCAGGTGAGTGGGTTTATGCGCCACCCCGTTGGCCGATACGGTGAGGTACTGCGCGTGGGAGCCGTCGGCAAAAAAACCCAGGTCACGGCCAGTGCCCCAGACTGCCTGGCCAACCAGTGCCGGCGGGCCTTGCACGACCACACCGGCAAAGTCGCGACCGGGAATGCGCGGCAAGGTGGTGTAGGGGAACCGGCCGAGCACGTTTTTGACGTCGCTGGGGTTCAGGCCCGCGGCCTTGATCTGTACCAGCACTTCATCGGCGGCCGGCACCGGGGTGGCGACGTCGACGAAACGCAGGGCAGCGAGGTCGCCGGTGGCGGAAAATTGCAGTGCTTTCATAACGCAATCCTTAACGGGGAAGTAGAACTCAGGACAACCAGCCAATGACCAACTGCCGCCCCATGGGCCATAGCTTTTCACCCAGCAGCATGCCCATCAGGCCCACCAGCGCGATGGCCGGCGGCGCCGGTGAGCGAAAGTCCAGGGCGCCGTAGAGCACGCCGACAAACAGGCCGATGGCGAGGGAGATCAGGTAGTTCATGGCGTCGGGCCTTTTAGGTTGGTGGACCCAGTCTAGAGCGCCCAATTCTGAAGCATCGGCCAAGTGCTTCAGGATTTCGGCCAACCCTCAGCCGATGTACTGCGACGGTGGGGCACCGAGTTCACGACGGAACATGTCGCTGAAACTGCTCGGCGAGTACCCGAGGGAACGCGCGATACCGCTGACCGACTGGCCCTGGATCAACTCCGCGACCGCCGTGGCCAGCTGAACCTGGCGGCGCCATTCGGCGAAGCCCATGCCCAGGTGGTTCTGGAACAGCCGCGCCAGGGTGCGCACGCTGGCGCCGGCCGTTTCGGCGTGCTGTTCGAAAGAGATCTCCAGGGACGGTGCAGCCATGACCGCCTGGCATGCATTGATCAACCGCCGATCCGCGTCCACCGGCATCGCGATGCGGATCTGCGAGCGGCGCGCCCGTTGCAGCTCCAGCAGAGCCAGGCCGACCGCCGCGTCGTAATACCCCGCATCAATGCTGTCGCCCTGCTCCACCAACGTCACGATCAACTCGCGCAGCAGCCCCCCGACTTCGATCACCTGCACCTGGCCGTCCAGCGTTGCCGCCAACGCCGGGCGCAGGTAGATATTGCGCATCTGCAAATCCGACACCACGCGGATTCCGTGTTCCACCCCAGGCGGCAGCCACACCGCGCGCTGGGGCGGCACCACCAAGGCTTCGCGCGGGGTCTCGACCCACATCACGCCGCTCATGGCATAGAGCAATTGGCCCCAGTCATGGCTATGCGGCTCCACGTAGAGCCCACGCGGGTAGGTGCGCGCAAGCGGTTGCACGGGGACGGCGTGATCACTGAGATCGGGGGGCGCAGCCAAGGCCATGGTGTGCGAATCAATCAAGGGTGAGCCGCCATGGTAATGACCACCGCCCGACAATCCGAGTGAATTTTTAGCGCTCACAAGGATCACTTGCTTTACACCACCAGGGTTGAGGGGCCAATGAATAACGCAAAACTGTTTGTGATCGACTACACCCTGCATGGCGAGCCCAGGTCATTCATTATCCGCCTGGAAAAGCTCGACACGCTGGAAGCCTGGCACTGGGCAAGCTGTGATGCCGGCGTGGGCCGTATCGGCCGCTTCGCCCGCGAACAGGTGAAGAAAACCAGCCAGGAGCAGGCCGAAAAATTCGGCATTAAAAATGTGCAATGGCGCCGCTCGGATGCGCGCGCTCAGGCTTGAAAGGGAGGGACCAGCATGGCTTCAGTCAATGGCAAGGCGCGCATTGATTACACTCAGGACACCTTGTTCGGCCCACTGGCCAAACATGTCGAATGCCAGGTCAGCGTGCAACGCAAAGCCGGAAGGTTGGAATTGAAGGTGTTCGAACCGCTGCCGAGTGACCTGCACGCAGCGCGCACGGTGGTGTTTGCACTGGAGGGGCGGCGGACCAGCGCGGTGGTGAAAGACAGCCATCGGCTGTCCGACCATAGCCTGCGCCTGGATCTGGAAACCCAATAATAAGGTGGGAGGGAGCAACCCCTCCCACCTGTTGACCGTGCTCAGCCTTTGGCCGATTTGGCGCATTCGCAGCCGGTGGCGGCTGCACAAGGTTCGCCATGCGCGTGGTGCTCGGCACAGCCCTGGCAGCAATAGCCCTTGCCATCTTTCATTATCGCGTCGACACCCAACACACACTTGCAATGTGGGCAGGCACAGGTTTCATCAGGCATGGTCAGACTCCTTATTCATGGTCGTCCCGGTGCGGCGGGCGCCGGCACCTTAAGCAGTGACTGCGGCCCGCCGTCGATGGTTCAAACCTTCAATCGGTGCGCGTATTGCTGCGGTACATGAACACCAGCGCCAGCGCCAGGCAGGCCATCGCCACGATCCGGCTGCCGGACAATTCGATGGCCGGATTGCCCAGCCAGCCGAAGTTGTCGATCAACATGCCCATGCCCAACTGACCGACAATCACCGCCACGGTGGCGACTGCCGTCCCGACCACGGGCACTGCGCCGACCATTACCATCATGTACACCACGCCGAACAGCGCGCCGGTCAATTGCCATTTGGGCACGTCCAGCAAGCTCAAGGCCTGGGCCGGTTCAAAGAAGAAGATCAGCAACGCGGTGGTCAGCGCGCCCACCGCAAACGTCAGCAAGCTGCTGCGCAGTACGCCGACGGCCTTGCCAAGGCGACCATTGATCGCCGCTTGCACGCTCAACACCGCACCCGCGGCGATCACCAGTACCAATAACAGAATCAGATTCATCGCCTTACCCTCGTGCAATCAAAACAAGTGCCGCCACAATCAACGCGAGGGCAATCCAGCGCTCGCCATTCACGCGTTTACGCGCGGTGCCGAACCAGCCGAAATGGTCGATCAATACGCTCTTGCCCACCTGCCCCGACAAGATCGCGATCATGGTCATCGCGATGCCGATATGCGGCGTGGCCAGGGTCAGCACCACCACATACATCGGCCCGAGGAAGCCACCGATCAATTGCCAGCGTGGCAGGTCGGTCAACGCCGGCCCCTTTTGCGGGCCGCTGAACAACAGCAACAGGTACAGGATCGCCGAGCCAACGCCAAAGATGCTCAAGGTCGCCCACAGGTGCCCGACCTGCACACCCAGCGGCCCGAGTAAACCGGCCTCGACCGACAGGCCCATGCCGGCCAGGATCACCAGCGGCAGCAACAGCAACCGCAGAAGGTTCTTTTTCGGCGTAGCCTGCGCTACGCCCTCAATGGAACTTGCTTGCATACATCACCTGCGCGTCAAGATAGGAAACATGGCGCGCATTATCCGGTGGCCGTGCTGTGCGATAAATGGGAGCATACGGACAACACCTTTGCGCATTACGCACAGACTGGAGACCCGATGCAGGGCTTGAATGAATTGAGTTTCAAGGCATTGCGCCTGTTTGTCGCCGTGCTGGACCATGGCAGCTTTTCCGAAGTGGCGCGGCGCGAGGGGCTGGCGCCCTCCTCCATTTCGCGGCAGATCCAGCTGATGGAGCAGGCCCTCGGCCAGCAATTGCTCTATCGCCACACCCGCGCGGTGAGCCCGACCGAAGCCGGGCGCCTGCTGGGGCGGCATGCGCGGCTGATGCTGGAACAACTGGAAGCGGCCGGCCAGGCCCTGCAGGAACAGGAAAGCGAGCCCAGCGGGCTGGTGCGCATCAACGCGCCGATGGTGTTCGGCCAGCGCCATCTGTCACCGTGGCTGGGCGAGTTGTGCCGCCGCTACCCCAAGCTGCAACTGGACATCCAGCAAACCGACACCTACGTCGACCCGCTGCAGGACGGCACCGACTTGATGTTCCGCATCGGCGTGCTCAACGACTCCAGCATGCAGGCGCGGATTTTCGCGCCCCAGCGCTTCCGCCTTGCCGCCAGCCCCGCCTACCTGGCGGCGCACGGCACGCCCCGGCACCCTGACGAGCTGGTCAACCACCAATGCCTGGCCTACAAAGGCATCACCGGCCAGCAACGCTGGTTCTTCCGCCGTGGCCAGGGCGACTGGAAGCCCTACAGCGTCAAGGGCCCGATCACCGGCAACCACGCCGACACCCTGACCCACGCTGCCGAACAGGGCCTGGGGCTGGTGGTGTTTCCATCCTGGCTGATCGGCGAAGGCCTGCGCGCCGGCACGTTGCAGGCGGTGCTGACCGACTATGAAGTGGCAACCACCCTGGAACCGCAGCAGATTGCCGCGTTGTGGCCGGGGAGCCGGCGGTTGTCGCTCAAGGTGCGGACGGTGATTGACTATTTTGTCGAGTGTTTTGGGGCGGTGCCGTATTGGGATCGGTGATTCGCGATTACTGCCTGGAAAGCGGATTCAGTGAGCTGCCGATCACCTCAATACACGCCCCTGGCGATCCTGATCTAGCCCTTCCAGGCTTTCAATCAGAACACCCACTGCCCAATCAACCACGCATTCGCGCCACTGATCACCGCAAACAGGAACCACGCCAGCACCCGGGTAGGCAGCCGATTGACGAACGGGCCCATCAGTTGCTTATCACCGGTCATGCGGATCAGCGGGTACAGGGCAAACGGCAATTGCAGGCTGAGCACCACCTGGCTGAGGATCAGCAGCTTGCCAATCGCATCGTCGCCCATCAGCCACACCCCGAGGAACGCCGGGATCAGCGCCAGCCCACGGGTGATCAGGCGCCGTTGCCAGCAGGGAATACGCAGGTTGAGGTAGCCCTCCATGATCACTTGGCCGGCGATGGTGCCGGTAAAGGTCGAGCTTTGCCCGGAAGCCAGCAAGGCGATGCCGAAGAGAATGCTGGCGAAAGCGCCGCCTACCAGCGGGTCGAGCAGGTGGTAAGCGTCCTGGATTTCCACCACATCGGTATGGCCGGTCTTGTGGAAAGCAGCGGCAGCGAGCACCAGGATCGCGGCATTGACCAGCAACGCCAGGGCCAGGGAGCCGATGGTGTCGATACGCGCCAGTTTGACCGCGTCCTGTTTGCTGGCGAGGTCCTTGCCGATCAGCCGGGTTTGCACGATCGAACTGTGCAGGTAGAGGTTATGCGGCATGACCGTGGCGCCGAGGATGCCGATGGCCAGGTACAGCGGCGCGGCATCGCTGATGGCCGACAGTGACGGCGTGAAGCCGCTCAATACGTCCGGCCAGTAAGGTTTGATCAGCACCAGCTCGATGAAGAAACACACACCGATGGTTGCCACCAGCGCCAGCATGATCGCCTCCAGGCGCCGAAACCCGCGGTTTTGCAGGGCCAGGATCAACAGCGTGTCAAAGGCGGTGATCACAATACCGGTGGTCAGCGACACGCCCAGCAGCAAGTGAAACGCCAGGGCGCAGCCGAGCACTTCAGCGAGGTCGGTGGCAATAATCGAGATTTCCGCCAACACCCACTGAGTGTTGGCGTTGCGCCGGCTGTAGCGTTCGCGGCTCAGTTGCGCCAGGTCCTTGCCGGTGGCGATGCCCAGCCGTGAACACAGGCACTGCACCGCCATCCCTGCCAGGCTGGCCAGCAACACCACGAACAGCAGGTTGTAACCATAGCGCGACCCGGCCTCGATGGCCGTGGCCCAGTTGCCCGGGTCCATGTAGCCGATGGAAATCAGCAGCCCGGGGCCGGCGAACATCAGGGCGCGCTTGAAGAACGAAGCCTTGGGGTCAACGGCGACGGAGCCGGCCACTTCCGGCGGGCAGAATGGAGCGGTAGCGATTTTTGGCAGGCTGAATTTCACGCGGTATCCCAGGCAAACACACAAGACAAGGGCGCAGCTTAGCAGTCGGATGCGACCGTGCGCATCACCGTCTCCCGAGGCAGATCAAACGCTTCCACCACTTGCACCACCAAGTCCATCTCCTGGTTCAGGGCTTCACGCTCCATGCGCTGGCGAATCACCCCGATCACCAGCACCGCCAGGGTAGTAATGGAGTAAGCAGGGCCGGAAAAAGCGCGCACACCACTCACCAGCAGCATCGCGGCGGCCAATGCCTGCCCTACTACCGGGATCGCGGTGGCCGCGCCACGCCGCATGATAAAGCCGGTCAACCCCGCCAGCGCCGTACCGCTCAGGGCAGCGGTGGCCGAGCGGCCGACACCGAAACGGCTGAACACGCCCTGCTCTTTCTGTGCAGCGGCCTTGAGCTCGGCATCGAACACCTGCCGGTCGGCACTGCTGAGTTTGGCCTTGTACTGCTCGATCAGCTTTTCCGCGACCTGAGCCTCAACGTCAGCCAGCGCCACGGTAGCCAGGGGCTGGCCAAACTTGATCCCCAGCCGCTGCGCTACATCTTCGGCGATCTGGCGGTAATTCACGCCATGGCCACGGGCCAGGTTCATGAAGCTGTCACCGCCCATGCGCTGCAACTCGATGGCCAACCTGAGCGGCTCGCGCACCGTGGCGTCGATCGACGCGCTGCGCTTTTGCGCCATCAACTCAGCGAGGAACTTCAACTCCTCAGGCCGCGCCTGCACCAGCGCCGGGAACAGTTCCGCGTCCTCTTCGGCAAAGCGCACTTCGCTGCTGCGCTGGTCGGAACGGATCATGCCGCGCCGCTCGTGCAGTAGGTCGGTGTACTGCACCACGGTCTGCAATTGCGGCCAGTAGGCGGCGTGATCGAAGGTGGCCAAGTGCACATTGGTGACCTTGGCCTTGAGCGCCGGCGTCAGCGGAATCGCATAACGACCAATGCAACGCTCGGTGTCCGGCTTCATGGCCAGGGCCCAGTCCTTGCTCGAGTGGCAGTTGATCACACGGCCCTTGAGCGGTGCCGACACCTCCTCCCACGGGCTCGACGTACAGATCGCGCCGCCCATCAACAGCAGGTTGTCCAGCGGCAGTTCGCGGGCGGTTTCGGGGCTGGCCAGCAGGCTCTTGACCAGAATCCGCGCGCCCAGAGAATGCCCGATCAGGTTGATCCGCCGCACCTCCAGCGCCTCGCCATGCAGGTAATTGGCCAGCTCGGGCAGCAGGCTCCTGGCCACTTCGTCCACCCGCGCCTCGACGCTTTTATAGTGGTCGAGGAAGTACGCAATCGCCTTGCCCACCCCCACCGTCGCCGCGCCCAGGTTGCCGCCGCCAAGCATGGCGCTGATCACGTCCTTGAACGGCGCAAACAGGTTTTCCAGGAAGTGCCCTGCCGGCCAGAACAGCATCAGGTTGGTCGAGCCTTCGATACTCGCCAGCTGTTGCTTGAAGTTGCCCAGCTGTTGCCGGTTGAAGAACGCCGAGTAACCGTGAACATAGAGATTGAGCACATCCCCCTGGGGCTCGCCACACAACACGAACGTGGGCTTGCGGGTGCGGTGCATTTCATCCCACTGGTGCTGCATGGGCCAGTGACTCCTGGTGACGATGGAGCGCGATAGTAACAAAGGGAGACGCTCAACGCCGTACCGCTCGGGCAAAAGGCACCAGGTTGGCATCCCCTGGCGGCCCCTTTCAGAAGATCGACGCCGCCTTGGACTTGGCCAGGTAGCGCGCCGGTGAGTCGCCCAGGTTACGCCGGAACACGGAAGTGAACGCGCTGGAACTGCTGAACCCCAACTCCAACGCTACATCGGTGATGGACGAACCATGGCTGAGCCGCGCCGTGGCTTCCAGCAGGCAGACCTGCTGACGCCACGAGACGAACGTCATGCCGGTGCATTCACGAAAGTTACGGGTGAAGGTGCGCCGGCTCATGCTCGACCAATCGGCCATCTCGCCGATGGAGATCTTCTGCGTGGGCGCGTCGAGAAAGCGCTGGCAGGATCGGGCCAGGCGCGACTCGGAGGGCAGCGGCGCGCTGAGGGGCAGTTCGGGCATGGCGCCGATTTCATCAATCAACAGGGTCAGCACGCAGCGATCCCTGACGCTGGGCGCGGCAGACGGCCCGATCGCCAGCGCCGCTTCCAAGAGATGGCGCAGCAACGGCGAGACGCCAAACACCTGGCAATAGTCCTGCAAGCCAGCGCGCTGGGCCGCATCGTCATCCAGGTAGGTGTTGAGCATCACCACATCGCCGCGCATGTGCATTTCATGCGACACCCCACCCGGCACCCAGATTGCCCGTTGCGGCGGCACCACCCAATTGCCCAGGTCGGTGAACATCTTCAGCGCCCCGGTGGAGGCATAGGCGAATTGCCCACGGCGGTGCGTATGCCTCGGAAACACGGTGCCGGACGGGTACTCGCGCAGCGTCACCACCGCTTCGGGGCTATCGCGCTCATAGGGGGAAAAAGTGAAGGTCGGCGGCATGGCCCGATTTTGTCAAAGTATGACCTGACATAGCAAGCGGGCCATCTATTCGCCACCTAGAATCGTCGCTCCCCAAGTTGGGTTCATTTCGAAGGGATATTCGGACAATGAGTGTCAAAAACTACTTGGATGTACGCGTAGACGGCGCCGTGCTGATGGTGGGACTCAACCGCCCGCAGAAGCGAAATGCCATGTCTCTCGACGTCATGCACGAACTGCGCGATACCTTCAGCAACTTGCCTGAGGGTATTGGTGCCGCCGTGCTCTACAGCACCAGCCAACACTTCTGCACAGGGTTGGACCTGTCGGAAATCCGCGACCAGTCGGTGATCGACAACGTCCAGGCCTTTCGTGAATGGCACAAGACGTTCGAGCTGATCCAGTTCGGCAAAGTGCCCGTGGTCGCCGCAATCACCGGCGCCGCCATCGGTGGCGGCCTGGAAATCGCCACCGCCTGCAGCTTGCGCGTGGTTGATGACAGTGCCTTCTTCTCGCTGCCCGAAGCTATGCGTGGCCTGTATGTGGGGGTTGGCGCCTCGGTACGCTTCCCACGCATCGCCGGCATCGCCCTGATGACCGACATGATGCTCACCGGCCGTACGCTCTACGCCAAGGAAAGCTATGAGCGCGGCGTCGCCCAATACCTGGTTCCGGTTGGCCAGGCGGTGCTCAAGGCCACGGAATTGGCCCACAAGATCGCGGGCAACCTGCCCATGACCAACTACGCGGTCACCCACGTGTTGCCGCGGATTGTCGATCAGAGCCAGCAGGACGGCCTGATGACGGAAGCCTTGATTGCTGCGGTGGTGTCCTCCGACGTCCGAACACAGGACCGCCTGGCGGATTTCCTGGACCGCAAGAAGGACAAGATCCAGGCCGCGCCAGCGGTGTAACTCCCGGTCGTGAACGTTGCCGAGCCCGCCTCGGCAAACCATGGATGGCCTTCACAACTCACTATCAATCCGGTGAAACTATGTTTCAGCACAGCCCTCAAGACGATCTTTATCGCAGCAATGACGCAGCCGATGAACGACTGATCAAAATCGAACGCAGCTGGCACAAACGCGCACAGATCAAGCTCGATTCACAACGCCCGGATATCGAGCTTGACCTGCAGGCGCCGGACTTTCTCGAGGCGCTGCTACCCTTCGCCCATGACCCGCATTACCAGCACTACCCTCACGCGCTGAAGCTGTTGATCCTGTCGGCCGGCTGGGTCATCTACAACCAGAAAACCATCGCCATCGAAACCGAGATCATCTGCCCGTCCTGCCTCGACCTGTTGCAACTGGGCTCGCGCCTGAGTTCGGCCAGCGCCGCGACGATTTCCGAAACCCTCGCCGATGAGGCCTACCACACGCTGTTTTCGATCAACATGTGTGAACTGGCGATTACCCAGCGTGGCATGCGCATCAAGTGGCCGGAGCTGGAATTGACCCGCCACCTGAGCCAGGCGCAGGCCACCCTGTCCGAGGCGGACTTCAAGGTCTACCGCCTGGCCTTCTCGCTGGTATCGGAGACCTTTATCAGCGACTACCTGGCCGACCTCAGCGACGCGCCCGAGATCCAGCCGGTGTTTCGCCACGCGGTGGCCCTGCATAAAAAAGACGAGCTGGTGCACAAGCACATCTTCCCGCTGTTCGTGCAGCAAGTCGTCGGCGATTTCACCGCGCAGCAAACCGCCTTGTTTACCCGTGGCATCGCCAATTCGATCCGGATTTTCCCAATGCGCGAGATTTCCGCGTGGCGAATCATCCTGCCGCAACTGCTCGAAGTGTTCGGTGATCAAGCGCTGCTGCTGCCAACTCAATTTAGCGAGACCGGCGAAGCGGACTACTCGGCCATGCCCGAGATCCTCAGCTCAATTGGCATACATCCCGCCGCGGTGCTGCCTGAGTTGCAGGTAATGCCAGAAGAACCGGTAACCACCGTTTGAACCCAGCGTGCCGCTGACCACGACAAATTCAATAGAGTAATTTTTATGTGTGGATACATTGGCGTCTTTGCCAAGCAACCCCGTGCGTTCAACCCGAACATGTTCGATGCCGCCCTGCGCGCCATCCATCATCGCGGCCCGGACAGTTCCAGCCAGTGGTTCGACCCCAAGGGCCAGGCAGCTTTCGGCTATGTGCGCCTGGGCCTGGTCGGCCTTGGCAATGGTACCCAGCCGATCGTGGCTGACGAAGGCGACCTGGTAATGATGGTCAACGGCGAGTTCTATGACTATCAACGCATTCGCGCCGAACTGGAGGGGTTTGGTTGCCGCTTCAAGACCTCGTCCGACAGCGAAATCGCCATGCACCTGTACCGCCGCCACGGCGTACGCGGCCTCAAGCAACTGCGTGGCGAATTCACCATCCTGATTTTCGATCGCCTGCGCAAAAAACTATTTGCCGTGCGCGACCGCGTCGGCGTCAAGCCGCTGTACTACACCGAACATGAAGGCGCGTGGTACTTCGCCTCTGAAATCAAAGCCCTGCTGGCTGCCGGCGTTCCGGCGCAGTGGGACCACGAGTCCTACCCCAGCCGCGGCTTTATCCTGCGCGACCGCACGGTGTTCAACAACATTCGCAGCGTCAAACCGGGGTGCTGGATCATCGCCGACGAAAGCGGCCTGCAGACCGAGCAGTATTGGGACTGGGACTTCCCCGACGCCCAGGCCACCGAGCAGCGCAGCGAAGCCGAGATGATCGATTCCCTGCGCACCACCATCGAAGAATCCGTACGCCTGCGCCTGCATGCCGATGTGCCGGTGGGCGTATGCCTCAGTGGCGGGCTGGATTCCTCGGCGATGCTGGGGATTGCCACTGAGCTGACCGGCCAGCCGTTGCAGGCTTTCCACCTGTCCTTCGAGGGCGAACAGGCCTATGACGAGCGCCAGTACGCCGAGATTGCCGCGCGGCATAACCGGGCTCACCTCAACGTGTTGTCGGTGAACGCCTCCGACATGGCGGACAACTTCGAAAATGCCCTGTGGCACGCTGAAATGCCGTTTGCCAACGCCCACAGCGTGGCCAAGTACCTGCTGTGCAAATTCGTGCAGGGCCAAGGCATGCGCGCGGTGCTGACCGGTGAAGGCGCGGACGAAGTCTTCGGCGGCTACCCCCACTACCGCCGCGACATGCTGCTGTACAACCACGAGCATCAGGACCCGGCGGTGGTCGCCGAACTGACCCGGCGCCTGCACGCCAGCGAAGACCGCTACCTGCCCGGTGGCAAGAACGACGTGAAATGGGTGCAGGATGAACTGGGCCATGGCGTCTCCTGGCTGCAGACCCAGTCGGCGCTTTTCGGCCCGCTGGCGCAGTTGTACAGCGACGACTTCCGCGAGCGTTTCTGCGATGTGGATGCCTATCGTCAGTTCTATGACCGCCTGAGCCCACGCGCACTCGATGACTGGGAGCCGGTCAACCGTTCGCTGTACATGGTGGCCAAATCCAGCCTGCCTAACGTGGTGCTGACCTCCCTGGGCGACCGCATGGAAATGGCCGGCAGCCTGGAAGGCCGCCCGCCGCTGCTGGACCACCAGGTGATCGAAGCCGCCTGCCGCCTGCCGGTAAACATGAAAGTGCGCGGTGCCACCGAGAAATACGCGCTGCGCGAGGCCATGCGCCCTTACGTGCCGCAGGCGGTGCTGGACCGCAAGAAGCAATACTTCCGCGCGCCACCGGCGTCCGAAAGCCCGCAATCGAAACTGTTCGAGATGGTCAACGACCTGTTGAGCGGCCCGGCCTTGAGTAACGTGCCGTTCTTCGACCCGCGTAAAGTGCGCGCCTTGCTGGCAACGCTGCCAAGCCTGTCGCCAGCGCAGCGTGCGTCGGCGGATAATCTGTTAATGGAAATTGCCGGGCTGTGCCTGATGCAAAAACGGTTCGCTTTGAACTGATTTGACCGCGGCACACCGCCTTTGCGATGTGCCGCGCGACCCAAGGAGGGTCCATGCTGAAAAAACACTTATCACTCGCCGTACTCGTCACCCTGGTCTGGGGGGTGAACTTCCCCATCACCAAACTGGGTCTGCGCGCGATCGACCCGTTTGTGCTCACGGGCATCCGCTTCGCCCTCGCCGCCTTGCCGCTGGTGTTCTTTATCAAGCGCCCTGCGGTGAAATTCAGCTACGTGGCCGCCTACGGCTTTATCTTCGGGCTGGGCATGTGGGGCGTGATCAACTACGGCATTCAGGTGGGCGTGAGCCCGGGCATTGCCTCGCTGATCATTCAACTCAGCGTGTTTTTCACCATGGGGTGGGGCTTTGTACTGTTCAAGGAAAAAATCCGTGGCGCGCAGATGGTCGGCGCTGTCCTGGCCCTGATCGGCCTGGCGGGGATCATTTCCACCCAGGAAGGCAACCACGCGGTGCTGGGCGTTCTGCTGATCGTCCTCAGCGCGGTGGCCTGGAGCGTGGGCAACGTGATCATCAAGAAATCCGGGGTCAAGGAGATCTTCTCGTTCATGGTCTGGGCCAGCCTGATCCCGCCGATCCCGCTGTTCCTCACCGCCTGGCTGATGCACGGCAGCGCCCCGTTCGAAACCCTGCAGGCCAGCCTCGACCTGACGGCAATCCTGTCGATCCTGTTCCAGGTCTACCTGGCGACGCACTTTGCCTACTGGGGCTGGAACTCGCTGCTCAAGCTGTACCCGGTGTCCACCGTGGCGCCACTGTCCCTGTTGATTCCGGTGTTCGGCATCACCAGTTCGATGCTGATTATCGGCGAGCGTATTTCCACGCCTAACCTGATTTCCATCGGGATCATCATTGCCGGGCTGGCCGTGGGGCTATATCGCAAACCCGCGACCCCGGCAGCGGTGGCGCCTCAGCCGATTGTGCATTTGGATAGACAGTGATGGCATCAATTCGGGATTTTGTTCGCTCATTCCGTGCTCTAGCCTGGGTTAAGTCTTGTACTGAACTGAAGGAAGCACTATGAACACGCCCGAATTTTTCGCTACGCCAGGCTATGGCGACACCCTGCGCGAGAATCTCGCACTACTCCCAGGCGGTGAAGGTAGGCAACCGTGTTGAAACCTCGGGTCAGGGCGGCTGGGACGATGAGTTCCAGATTCCGCCAGTACATGCCCGACCACGCGCCGATCTGGACGCAAATCGGTGTCGAAGCCTTGGGCTTGCCGACGATGCGCGTGGAGATCCGCGTGACCGCGATTATTCCCTGACCCCGAACGTGCGAATCACCCAATCGGCAAACACCTTGAGCCGCGCGCTCTGGTGGCGATTGGGCGGGTAAAGAATATGCAGCGGCGTGAATGAGCCGGTTTTGACAACACGGACAAAGGCGCGCATGGCGAGGAGTTGGTTCACGAGAGCCGCCCTTTATCAAATGCCCGGCGCATGGCCTGGCGCTTGCAAAAAAACCTGTGCGCCTTCAGCACGCGAAGTTTTCGATCTTGACCTGACCGTCGGGAAACGTCGCGATAATTTCCAACTCACCGCCCATCGCCCGGATGTAGTCACGCAACGTGCTGATGTACATGTCGGTGCGCCGCTCCATTTTCGAGACGGCAGCCTGGTTGATATTCAATATTTTTGCCAGGCTTTCCTGGCTCAACTGCCGAGCCTTGCGCAGCTCATGCAGCGGCATTTCCTTGAGGTGTTGCTGGAGCAACTGCTCGGCCTCAGCACGCGCCTGTGGCGTCATGCGGGCTTGGAGGTCAGCGAATTTCTTAGCCACGTTTACGGCCCTCTTCACGCACTGTTTCCAAATGCACGTCGTGCAGCTTTTCTGCCACGGGGACGTGCGCTTCATACCATCGATGTTGCCCGGTCTTATCACCGCCAATCAGTAACAACGCACATCGTCGTGGATCAAAGGCGTACAACACCCTGTAAGGCCGCCCCGCATGCTGTATGCGCAGCTCTCGCAAGTTGCCGTGCCGTGAGCCCTTGATATCGCTGCTGTGGGGGAAGCTCAAACCGGGTTCGAAAAGGCCCGGCAGATCTACGCTGGCCGACACCGAAACCTGTTCCTTTTCACCCAAATGTTCCCACCAGGCTCCGAATTCATCCGTGTATTCAATTTCCCAACTCATGCAAATATGCCATCCAAGGAATATAAACTCAAGAGTCTGAAAACTAGTAGATA
Organism: Pseudomonas sp.; assembly: GCF_049590575.1. GTDB lineage: Bacteria > Pseudomonadota > Gammaproteobacteria > Pseudomonadales > Pseudomonadaceae > Aquipseudomonas. The sequence goes on along the minus strand of NZ_JBAWDE010000093.1, from coordinate 2,660 downwards.
AACCGGATGAACTGCCACCCGCCAACCTGAGGAAATTGTTTGTACATCCTTCCGACGCGGCGGCAGAACAGGCCTGGCGTAACGGAATGGCGCGCCATGCACGATCCCGCGCTGCAAAAACACAATTATCCATATGTAAAAAGCGCTCTAATACCCGCCTGTTGATTGGTTTTAAAGATCCTGGAGTTCGCAATGCCCCATGAAGGCAACCTGTTACAAGCAGCCGTGGTGTTCCTGCTCGCCGCCGTGCTGACCGTGCCCCTGGCCAAACGCCTGCAGTTGGGCGCGGTGCTGGGCTATCTGTTCGCCGGTGTGATCATCGGCCCGTCGGTGCTGGGATTGATCGGCAACCCGCAAAGCGTGGCGCAGTTCTCCGAACTGGGCGTGGTGCTGCTGCTGTTTATCATCGGCCTGGAACTGTCGCCCAAGCGTTTGTGGGTGATGCGCAAGGCGGTGTTCGGTGTCGGCCTGGCCCAGGTGCTGCTGACGGGTTTGGTCATGGGCGCCGTGGCGTTGTGGCTGTTTGGCCAGCCCTGGAACAGCGCGATTGTGCTCGGCCTGGGCCTGGCGCTGTCGTCCACCGCGTTTGGCCTGCAAAGCCTGGCCGAGCGCAAGGAGCTGAACCAACCCCACGGGCGCCTGGCGTTTGCGATCCTGTTGTTCCAGGACATCGCCGCGATCCCATTGATCGCCATGGTGCCGCTGCTGGCCGGCAGTGACCATCCGACCACCGAAGCCCAGGGTCTGCAGCATGTGCTGCAGATCCTCGGCAGCATCGCCGTGGTGATCATCGGCGGGCGCTACCTGTTGCGACCGGTGTTTCGCATCGTGGCCAAGACCGGCCTGCGCGAAGTGTCCACCGCAACAGCGCTGCTGGTGGTGATCGGCACCGCCTGGTTGATGGAACTGGTGGGCGTGTCCATGGCCCTCGGTGCGTTCCTCGCCGGCTTGCTGCTGGCGGACTCGGAGTACCGCCACGAACTCGAATCCCAGATCGAGCCGTTCAAGGGCCTGCTGCTGGGGCTGTTTTTCATCAGTGTGGGCATGGGCGCCAACCTCAGCCTGCTGCTCAGCTCGCCGCTGATCGTAATCGGCCTGACCCTGCTGTTGATCGGCTTGAAGCTGCCGATTCTGTACGCCGTGGGCCGAATGGTGGGTGACCTCAACCGCGAAAGCGCCCTGCGCCTGGGCGTGGTGCTGGCGGCCGGGGGTGAGTTCGCCTTTGTGGTGTTCAAGATCGGCCGCGACCAGGGCCTGTTCGAGCCACATTTATATGACGTGCTGGTGCTGACCATCACCCTGTCGATGGCGGTGACGCCGCTGCTGCTGTTGGTGTGCCCGAAGCTGTTCAAGCCCAAGGTCAAACCGGTGGAAGTGCCCGAGGAATACCGCACCATCGAAAGCGACGCGCCGCGCGTGGTCATCGCCGGGATGGGCCGTATGGGCCAGATCGTGGCGCGGATCCTGCGCGCGCAGAACATCTCGTTCATTGCCCTCGACACCTCGGTGGAAACCATCGAGCTGACCCGCAGCTTCGGCGGCATGCCGGTTTTCTATGGTGACCCGCAGCGGCCGGAAATCCTTCACGCGGCCAAGGTCGACCAGGCGGAATTCTTCGTGATCGCCATGGACGATCCCGAGATCAACATCAAGACCGCCGAGCTGGTGCGCAACCTCTACCCGCACATGAAGATCATCGCCCGCGCGCGTAACCGCCAGCACGTGCACCGCCTGGTCGACCTGGATGCCTCGCCGATTCGCGAGACGTTCTATTCCAGCCTGGAAATGAGCCGCCGCACCCTGGTGGGCCTGGGGTTGAGCCAGGCCCAGGCCGATGCGCGCATCACCCGTTTCAAGCACCACGACCTGCAAGTGCTCGCCGCGCAACACGCGGTGTACGACGATGCGGCCAAGGTGATGCAGACCGCCCAGGAAGCCCGTGCGGAACTGGCCCGGTTGTTTGAGATGGACCGGCTTGAGGAAGAGTCCGACAAGGTGTGAGGCTGGAGATGAACGATATTGCGATTTTTCTGACAGAATACGCCGCAATTTCGTTCATCTCTGGAGCGCTTCATGGCCACCCTTACCAAGACCGCAGCCCTGTTGGCCCTCGCGCTTGCCGCCGGCAGTGTGTTCGCCGCCAGCAAGCCGGCCACGCAAACCATCTCCACCTTGGGCGGCAAGTTCACCTTCACCCTGCCCAAGGCCTACACCGCCGACACCCTGCCGTCCGGCAAGGCCGAGGACGGCACTGCGGACACCCAAGGCACGATGTACGCCAACCGCACAACGAAAAGTGTGGTGATCGTCGCCGAAACCCTGCGCAAGGATGGGGTCACCATCAAGGACAACGACCCGCAGTTCCTCGATGGCGCCGTGGCCGGTTTCGTCAAGGACCAGAGCGCCGCCCTGCCCGACTTCAAGAAGTTGAGCGAGAAAAAACTGACCTTCAAGGGACTCGGCCTGCGCCAGGTGGACAGCACCGCCACCCAGGGCGGCGGCAAGACCTTGAACTCGACGTTCCTCGGCGGCTCGGGCAACCACTTGCTGGTGATCCAGGCGATTTCGCGAGCGGATGATGTGAAGGGGCATGCGGAGCTGGTGAAGCAGATTACCGGCGGCAAGTAACCCGCTCTACTCAGCGACACACAACCAGATGT
>NZ_JBAWDE010000092.1:0-14419 GCF_049590575.1 Pseudomonas sp. | reverse complement strand
CCCTCGACCAGCGTGGTCTGCGCCCGCTGCATGACAACCGCCCAGCGGACCTTTTTGTAAGCGCAGATGTACGCCTGGAGAAGCGCCTCAAGCAAGTCCAGGATGATTACGGCTACGGTTACGGCGGCTATAACCGCTATGGCAACGGCTACGGCATGTATAACTCGGTGCCGATCGTGCGCACCTATGAGGTCCAGGTCGTGGTGGTTCGGGTTAATCTGTTCGATGCCCGCACCGGTCAGCCGGTGTGGAGTGCCAGCGCGGAAACCGGCAGCCAGGGCAGCCTGAGTGAGCGGGGCGATGCGCTGCGCCAGGCCGTGCAAAAAGCGATGACGGCGTATCCTCCCAGTTAACAGCTATTCTCATCTGATGCTTTGCTCGCTCTTTGGAGAACCACCATGCTTCGTCGTATCGCAACCCTCGCTTTTGTCGTGCTGCTGGGCGGTTGCCAGAACGCCCAGGTCAACCACGATTTTGATTCCAGTCGCGATTTTGCCGCCTACCGCAGTTGGGCCTGGAAAGACCCGGCCCTGCAATACCGCCCTGATGATCCACGCATCAAGAGCGACCTGACCGAACAACGCATCCGCCAGGCCGTCGGTGAGCAACTCGACCAGCGCGGCCTGCGCCCGGCAGCTGCAGGCACCCGGGCTGACCTGAACGTTCAGGCCTACCTGATCGTCGAGGACCGCCAGCAACAAGTCACCACCAACTATGGCGGTGCCTGGGGCGGCCCCTGGAACGGTTACTGGGGCGCGCCGATGTACAACGAAACCCGCAACATCACCTACAAAGTGGCGACCATCCAGATCGACCTGCTCGACGGCAAGGACGGCAAGCTGGTGTGGCGCGGCAGTGACGAGCAAATGATGGCCACCTCGCCCAATCCGCAGGACCGCGACAAGGCCATCCGCACCACGGTCACCCGGGTTCTTTCCAGTTACCCACCGCATTGAGACAGCCGGCCAGCGCACTCCTTTAGCCTTGTCTACACTCCACGGTAACGACGGAGAGTAAGTGCTAAGGAGTGCCTGATGTCTCCCCGACTAGGTTCAAGGCAGCGTGGTGCAATCGGCTTGATGGCGGCAGGCACCCTGGCGGTGGCCCTGGTGTTCATGCTGCTGGCGGTAGACAGTGGCCGGCTGTACCTGGAAAAGCGCAAATTGCAGTCCATCGCCGATACCTCCGCATTGGAGGCTGCCGGCCGTGGCGGGCTGTGCAGCCCCTCCACCACCGCCAACGATTACGCCAACCAGAACGCCGCGCGCAACGGATTCACCGTGGTTGCCGGCGACAACAGCCGTGGGCTGGCCGTGACCTGCGGCGCCTTGGTCACCAATGCCAGCAATATCCGCGTCTTTACCCCAGACCCGAGTAAAAACGATGCCATCCGCGTCGTCGCGACCAGCCGTGTGGCGACCAGTATCGCCAGTGGTATCTGGGGGATGTTCAGCGGTGCGCCGGCTTCCTGCCAGATGACGCTGAGTGCCACCGCCGTCGCTGCGTACGCACCGCCGGTGGCGCAGCTGACGATTCGCAGCAGCCTGGCATCGGTCGACTCCACGAAGTCGCCAATACTGAATTTTGCCATCGGCAGCTTGCTCGGCGGCAACCTGTCGATCACGGCGGGCGGCTGGAATGGCATCTTGCAAACCAATGTGAACCTGCTGAGTTACCTGGACCAGTTGGCGATCAACCTGGGGGTGACGGCGGGGGATTACACCGCATTATTGAACACCGCCGCGTCCGCGACCGACCTGGTCAATGCGGCGGTGACGCTGCTGCAAAAGAATGGTTCGGCGGCTCAGGCGGTCGTCAATGATGTACTGACGATCAAGGCGATCGCACCGAATACCAAGGTGCTGACGGTGGGGGCGCTGCTGAATGTCGCGACCGGTACGCCGGCGGCCGCGCTGAACTCCAGCGTGCAGCTGTTTCAGCTGCTGGAGGCTGTTGCGCAATTGTCCAATAGCAAGAGCGCCGCGAGTGTGGCCACTCAGGTGAATATCCCCATCGTGGGCAGCGTTTCGATTCAGACCAAAGTGATTGAGCCGCCGCAATTGTCGGCAATCGGCAACCCTGCGCTGGCGAAGGCCGGGCTGGCCAATACACCGCCCACCAATCAGATCTTTGTCCGCACCGCGCAGGTCAGGACCCTGGTGATTGTGCAGGCGCCAGGAATGAAGTTGGTATCGGGCGTTACCTCAATACTGACCGGGCTTGCGACACCCGTTTCAAAGATCGTCGGCGGGCTTTTGAACCTGAATCTGCCAGCAGTGGTCGGGGGCGTCTTGTGCCTGGTGGCGTGTAATGTCGCGGACGTCGATATCACTCAATCCCTGTCCATTTACCTGGAGGCAGCCAGTGCGGAAAGCCACGTGACGGATTTCAGTTGCGTCACGCCCGCGACCAAGTCGTTGACGGTGCAAGCGAGCACTTCACTTGCCACCTTGGGCGTTGGCTATGTTGACCCGGCTGCGGCGTTTTCCTCATTGGCACCGGTCAGCGTGCAGCCCGTCAGGCTGATTGACTTTGGCCAGCGCTATTGTGCTGTGCTGACGCTGCTGTGCGGTGCGCGTACCGCCGGCGTCGGCGGCGGCTTGAACCTGAAAGCCTTGACCACTGTGGCGGCGAAAACCAGCCCCTTGCTGTTTTTACCAGTGGCCGAAGTGAACGCGACTCCCACCTACAAAAGCCCGCCAGGCACCGCCGATATCATTGCCAGCCTGGGGGCTACATTGAGCGGTTTGCAGGTGACCTATGTACCGCCCATCGGCAGCACACCCGGCGCGGGGAACAGCACGGTCACCAGTGCGCTGACAACCGTCATCAGTTCGGTGACCAGCCTTGTGCAAGACGTACTGGCGCCGGTCCTCGATCCCGTCGTCAATACGTTGCTATCGGCGCTGGGCATCAGCCTGGGCAACGCCGAAGTCGGCGCTAACCTCACTTGCCATATGGGCCGCGCCTACCTCGTGATCTAAACCACCGGCAGTTCCACACAGAAGCGTGCGCCGTGCTCGCCGTTGGCCACGCTCAAGCGCCCGCCCATGTTTTCCACAATCCCGTAGCTCACCGACAACCCCAGGCCGGTGCCTACGCCAATCGGCTTGGTGGTAAAAAACGGCTCGAAAATCCGCTCCAGCAAACGCGGGTCAATGCCGCCGCCGTTGTCCTCGACCCAGATCCGCACATGCCGGCTGTCGTGCTCGCAATGCAGCGCGATCCAGGGCCGTAACCCTGGGTCTTTTTCGTGTTTGCTCAACAGCGCATCCCGCGCGTTGACCATCAGGTTGATCAGCACTTGCTCAAGCTGGTCGACGTAACCTTTGACCTGCACGTTGAAGTCCGCCGGTGTGACGCGCAGCTCCACGCCCTTGCCGCGCAGGCCTTCGCTGAGCATCGAGAGCGTGCCCTCCACGGCCTGTGAGGGGTCGAACGGCTGTTGCTCGATTTCCGAGCGGCGGCCGAACACGCGCATATGGTCGACCACCCGCGCCGCGCGTTGCACCTGGGTGTCGAGACGCTGGAGCTTTTCGGTCAGGTAGTCGATCTGTGCGTCGCCGTTGCTCAGGCGCTTGAGCACATTGACGATGGCCATGCGCATCACGTTCAACGGCTGGTTGATCTCATGGGCCAGGCCCGTGGCCATTTCGCCGAGGGTGGCCATTTTGGCGCTTTGCGTCAGTTGCTGCTGGGAGCGCCGGACTTCGGTGTTGTCGCGGCCCACCGCTTGTACTTCCACCAGAGCGCCGTTTTCGTCGAATACCCCGCGGTCCGACCACACCCACCAGGCGTGCTCGCGCCCGGGCAGTTCGAGGCTGATTTCGGCGGTACTCACCGGGAATTCCGGGCTCAGTTGGCGGATGCGAAGCACAAAGGCCTGGCGTTGTTCGTCCGATAACCAATGCCCCAGGTTCAGCCCCGGCAGCTGCGCCGGCAGGCACTCCAGGTAGTTGGCCAACGGCGTATTGCCGAAGGTCAGGGTCAGGTCCGGCTGATAGCGGCAGATCATTGCCGGGGAGTCTTCCACCAGGATGCGGTAGCGTTCTTCGCTTTGTTTGATCTGCTCGGCAGCCAGGGTCGCGTCGGTTACATCCAGCCACAGGCCGACGGCCTCGACCGGCAGCCCAAGGTCGTCACGCAGTAACTTGGCTTCGTCCAGCAGCCAATGGTAATGGTCCCGTTTGTCCCGCACCCGGTAACGGCTGCGCACATTGCCCTCGCGCAGGAGCTGACGGGTGCGCTCGAAGTAAATATCGCGGTCTTCGGGGTGGACCAATGACGCCAGGTTGTCGTGGTCGCAGTCGGCGAGGGTCCAGCCCAGCAGCGGCAGCAGGCTGTCGCTGAAGAACGCCGGGTGCAGGGCGCCGCTGTCGTAGCGCTGTACATAGATCACCGCCGGTGAACTGGCGATCAGGTTGTCCAGGCGCGCATGGGCGGCGGCGGCTTGCAGTTGCTGGTTCTTGATGTCGCTGATGTCGAGCATGAAGCCGATCCAGCGGCGGTCATCGCCCGCCCCCAGCACCTGGCCCTGGACGCGATACCAGAGGGGGTTGTGGTCGGCGTCGGTGCGCTGCAGGCGCACGCTGCTCAGCAGGGGTTTGCCCAGGGCCTGCAGGTCGTGCAGGCGGCTGCTGAGTTCCTCACGGTCGGCGGGGTGAATCAAATCCAGCCAGAGATCCAGAGGCTGGCGGGTTGCGCCGTCATCCTGACCCAGGCTGTGCACCAGTTGCGGCGCCAGTTGAATCTCGTGGGACGCCGGCAGCAGTTCCCACCAGCCGGTGCCGAGCAGGCCTTGCAGGGCTTCCATGCGGTCCAGTTGTTGATGGTCATGCTGTTCGCGCAAGCGGCTCAGCAGCGGAGCGGCGAGGGCGGCGGTGAGGTCCAGCCAGTCCTGGTCAAGGGTGTGCGGCTGAGCGCTATAGAAACCGCAGAGTAACCAGGCGGCGACGCCTTGGCCGTCGCGGTACGGCACCAGCAACCCCTGCGCGTCGCCGAACACGCTGTACAGGCGTGGGTTGTCGCTGAGGCCCACGGCCAGGCTCAGCGGCGCATTGCCATTGGCGCTGTCGAGGCTGGTGCCGAGGTGCTGGCCGGTTTGCCACAAGGCCGGCGCGTCGTGGGCCGCGTATTGGCTGTAGATTTGCCAGCCGTGGCCTTGCTCATCAGGCAAGGCCAGGGCGACACAAGGGATGTGCCAGCGCTGGGCCAGGCTGCGCAGATGCTCGTTGAGCACTTCGGGCATGCGGTTCAGGCTGCACACCCGCAGCTGCTCACTCATCCGGCAGGCCAGTTGATGGTTCTGCTCGCGGTGCTGGGCCTGTTTCCTGCCGATGAGCAGGTCGCCGACATCCAGTAAGTGCAGGGCCCAGCCGTCACCCTCGGGCTCGACCCAGCCGCGGGTGTGCAGCACCTGGCCGGCGACCGCCTGGAAGTCCAGGTCCAGGCTCTGGTGTTGCCAATCGGCAGGGCTGCCTTCGATGCTCAGGGCGCTTTCGGCACACAGCAGTTCCAGCAGCGCCGGCCCGGCCTCGGCGAAGGCGTGCGTCGCCAGCTGTGAGCGCAGGGTGCCGCTGATATTCAGCACGTGGCCGTGCTGATCGAGCTGCAGGTGCAGCCCCGGCGCGGGCGCGTTGGACGCTTCGAGGGCCAACGCGCCGGTGCGGCCCAGCAGGCGCCCGAAGAGGTTATCCCCCGAGGTCAAAACTGCAGGCTCGAACGGGCAGTCAGCGCGACGGGCAAACTCGGCACCGTGCCGACACCGGGGATCACCAGCGCCGGGAACACCGAATACAGATTGGACGTGGGGTAGTTGATCGCCACCGTCAGCGTGGTGCCCGAGTAGGTGCTGCTGATGTAGTCGCTGGAAAACTGGAAGCTGGCGGGAATCCAATTCAATTGGGTCACCACCGTGTCTTTTGCGCGCTGGGTAAGTTGGGTGGCGTAGGCGGTGCCCGCGGTCACTGGGTCCACCGACATGGACTGGCGTACCGCTTCGGCGGTCGCCTGGTTGAACGACTGCATCAACAGCAGCGGCAAGCTATAGCTGATCAACCCATAGAACACGGCAAAAAAGATCCCGAAGACCAGGGCGAACTCGATCGCCGCAGCACCTTTTTGCTTCCTTGGGAGGCCCATTTTCATGACTGCGTCTACCCTGACGGCTACTACCTCTTATCAGCATAGAATCAATCAGCGAAAAGGGATGTTTTTTAGGTGACTCATGGCTTGGTAATTGTGCTTTGGCTGGTGCTGTGCACAGTGCAGGATATTCGCCAGCGGCAGATCGCCAATGGGCTGACACTCGGTGTTGGGCTGCTGGCCCTGATCTACCTGGTGTGGGCCGGGTCTACGTGGATGGGCGCGCCAGCGGTCGACGGTGGCTGGGCTTTGGCCCTGGCACTGCTGTTGACGCTGCCGGGGTACGCCATGGGCCGCTTGGGTGCCGGCGACGTGAAGTTATTGTCATCCTTGGCCCTGGCCTCCAACGCTGACTATTTACTGGGCACGCTGATCGGCGCCGGTGTAGCGCTGGGCGCGTGGGCGCTGCTGGCGCCCGGGCTAAGGCCGCTTATGCGTCAAGGGCTTAGCACGCAGCGTTGGGATGCGGCTGCGCAAGCGTCAAAAAAGCAGCCCTTTGCACCCTTTGTTTTGACAGGTTTTGCGGCGTGCTGGTATTGGATCCATTAGTCGCGCGGGCCGACTAATGCTATGTACATAGTCGGAAAGTAGGGCTAGGTTTATTGAGCAGATGTAGAAAATTCTTAGTCAGAAGGGATAGGTCAATCTATTGGCCGTCAGGCATGGAGTAGCGAGTGAATAAGCTTACGTCAGCAGTGAAAGTGCTCGTGGTCGACGACCAGCCGTTAATCGTGGAGGAGCTCTGCGAGTTTCTCGAAAGCAGCGGCTACCGCTGTGTCCCTTGCGAAACCAGTCGGCATGCCTTGGAGCGTTTCAGCGAGGACGCTGAAATCGGCCTGGTGCTGTGCGACCTGCATATGCCGGACATGGACGGTATCGAACTGGTCCAGGCCATGCAGAAGATCGCCGGCAAGCAACGTGCGTTCGAGGCGATCATGCTCACTGGCCAAGCCGACAAGCAGGACGTGATCAAGGCCTTGCGCGCGGGCATCTCCGATTACTACCAGAAGCCGATCAACCTCGATGAATTGCTCGAAGGCGTGCAACGCCAGGAAGCGGCGCTGGAAGAGCGCCGCAAGGACCTGCAACTGGGGCACCTGAACCAGAAGTTGCAGTACCTGTCCGAGTCGATCAATGACCTGTACCAGGACCTCGACAAGGTCCGCCGCAGCCCAGGCACGGCATTGGCGGACGATGGCGAACGAGTCTCCGAAGAGGCCGGGCCAGTGGAAATCCCGACGATTTTCAACCAGCTGTCGCCGCGCCAACTGGATGTTGCGCGCTTGGTGGGCAAGGGCCAGACCAACTACCAGATCGCCTGCGAGCTGGGGATCACCGAAAACACCGTCAAACTCTACGTGTCTCAGGTGCTGCGCCTCACCCACATGCATAACCGCACTCAGCTGGCGTTGGCGCTGTCGCCGAGCTACTCGGCCATGCGCCATCCCGTGACCGCCCACTGACGCACGCGTTACTGGCTCTTCCCTCCTTTGGATGCCCCACCCGATTCCGATTCAAAGAACTCCGGAATCGGGTGCTTGTTGCTGTCCAGCCAGCGTTGCATGGCTTGCTCGCGTTCCGCGGGGGTAGTTTTCTGTGGTGTTGCCGACGCGGCACGCCCGTTGATCTGCAGCGCCATCCAGTTCTCGGTTTCGGCCTGCTGCGGCGAAGAGGGCCCGGGTTCGATGGCCTGCGCCACCCAAGGCAACAGCGCCAGGCCAGCCAGATAGTGAAATTTCATCATCAACCTCCTATTTCATGAATGCCGACAACGTATCTACAGTCGCCACCTGCTCCTTGGGCGGCCGAGGCGCGGGAGCTGGGCCCTTGAGTTTTTCGGCTCGGGCCTGGGCGTCAGTCACCTGTTCGGGGCTCAGGCCCAACTGGCTGACGACTTTCGCCGCTTGCCCCCAGTCATTCTGATAGATCAACAAGGTCACCAGATTGACGGCGGCCAATGGGTCGCTCTGCTTGAGCTCAATGGCGGTCATGAACTCAAACCGCGCGTCTTCAAGGCGCAATTGGTTGAGGTACACCACGCCCAGGTCATTGCGCACTTTTTCGTCGGCGGGCGCCAACTGCGCCGCGCGCTGCAGATGGTCCATCGCCTGGCCATTGTCGCCCTTGGCTGCGGCCAGTTGCCCCAAACCGTGTTCGCCTTCGGCGGTCATGCAAGTGCCCAGCAGGCTGCGGTACAACGGCTCGGCTTCACTGCGCCCCAACAAGCGGTAGTTGCGCGCCTTGCGCTGGCGCACCTGGGGCAAGCTGTCGGGCAGGCTCTGCAGGTTGGCGAGGCTGGCGTGCAGCTTGCCTTCGTTGGCCAGGTCATCGGACAGGTTGAGCGCCAGTTCCTGGTTCGCGCTCGGCTTGGTGCAACTGCCCGGTGAGCTCAACGCCGCCCACGGAGATTGGCCATCAGTGGCGCAGCCGCCGAGCATCAGCAGGGCCAGGCCGGCAATCAGTACTTTCATCGAGGTCTCCTCAAAAGTGCGCCAGCGCGCGGGCGATGCCGATAAAGGCCGGGCCGCCAAGCACGATCAGCAGGGCTGGAAACAGAAATACCATCATCACCACCGACATCTTTGCCGACATCTTCGAGATGTATTCCTGCAGGTTGGTCAGGCGCCGGTCATCGAGCAATTGCTTGAGGGTCAGCAACGATTTCATCGCACCGCCACCCTGCTGGATCAGTTGCTGCAGGATGATGCAGGTGTCGGTGAACTCATCCACTTCAAGCAAGCGCGCGGTCTTGCCCAGTTCCTCGCTCAGCTCCAGCCCGGAATCCACCCGCGCCAGGATCAGGCGCAGCTCGTGGGTGAGGCTGGGCAGCAGGCGCTGGGCTTCATTGCCCAGCACGCGCAGTGACTGTTCAATCGCCATGCCCGACTCGAACAGGATGCGCAGCAGCGGAATGAAGGTCGAAATTTCTTTGGCAATGCGTAGCTGGCGGTGTTTGGCGGCCGCCGCGAGGACGCGCTTTGGCAGCAAGTAGCCCAGGCCCAGGGCGATCACCGGAATGATCCAGGCCGGGCTCATTTGCGGGAAGAGTATTTCCTGGCAGAGCAGGGTCAGGCCCGCCAGCACGATCGGGACACCGACCTGCAAGGCTGCAAACAGCGAGCGCTGGTTAGCCTTGCGCCAGCCCACCCGGTTGAGCAGGATCTGGGTTTCGTTGTCCAGGCTGACCGAGCGCTGGGCCAGGCTGCTGCTGCCCAGTTGGCGGATAAACGTACCGAGCCTGTCATCGCTGGTCATCCGCCCTTGCAGGCGCTCGGCGATCCGGCGATTACGCCGGCGATGTTCGAGCACTCGGCCGCCCACCAGCACCAAGGCGGCCAGCAGCATCAGGGCGCAGGCCAGCAGAGCCATCTTAAACACTCCTCAGCATGCGCCACATGGCGAAGGTGCCCGTCAGGTCCATGGCCAGTGCCACGAGCAGCATCGTGCGCCCGGTGTCGTCGTTCCACATGGTCATCAAGTAGCCCGGGTTGACCACGATGAAATAACCGACCATCAGGATCGGCAGCCCGCCCAGCACGTACGCGGTCATGCGGGTTTCGCCGGTCATGGCCCTGAGTTGACGGGCGCCCTGTTCCCGCTCGCGGATCATCTTGATCAGGTTTTCCAGCAACTCACTGGCGTTGCCGCCGTAGCGATGGTTGACCTTGAGGCCAAGGGCAAACAGGCGGAATTCATCCTGTTCATAGAATTCGGCGAAATCACTGACTGACTCCGGCAGGCTGACGCCCATGCGCACGTTGCGTTGCACGCGACCCATGGCTTCCTTGAGCGGGTTTTCCACGCTTTCGATCCCGCCCAATACCGCGTCGGCCAGGGTTCTGCCGGACTTGAGACTGCGCACGCTATGGTCGAGCAACTGCGGCAGTTGCTCGACCATACGCTGTACACGTTGCTGATAGCGCCAGGCGATAAAAACGCGCAATAACAACGGCGGCGCCACGACCATCACCAGCAGGCCCAGCCGGTCGGCAAGCATGTAGCCCAGCAGGGCGCCGACCATCCAGCCGCTCAGCCACAGGCCCAGGCGCTCAGAGGGTTTGCCCAGCCCGGCGCGCAAAAACATGCGCTCAAGGCCGGCCCAGCGGGTGTGCTGCTCCTGGGCTTCGGGCTGACCGTCACCCAGGCGTTGCAGCACACGGTCGGTCTGGGCCTTGCGCAAGCCATTGTGCAGCAGCCAGAACGACAGGCCGATCAGCAGCAGGCAAACAAGCAGCAACATAGGTCCCGTCATCAGGCGCTCCCTATAACGGCAAGGCCGATTCGCGGCGCAGTTTATCGCCGGCAGGGTTGAGCGCTTCGCGCAGGAAACCGAAGCCGGTGCGCCGGTCCAGGCGGAACAGGGTGTTGGTGACATACACGTCATCGCGCACGCCCACCACTTCCACCACCTCGCTCACGCAGCGGCGGCCATCGGGCATGCGCGTCAGTTGGATGATCACGTCCAGCGCCGCGCAGATCATCTGGCGCAAGGTTTTTTCCGCGATCACCCGGCCGGTCAAGCCCACCAGGGTTTCCAGACGCAGCAGCGCGTCCTGGGCATTGTTGGCGTGCACCGTGCTCATGGAGCCGTCGTGGCCAGTGTTCATCGCGGTCATCACGTCAAGCACTTCCACGCCGCGAATTTCGCCGAGGATGATGCGGTCCGGGCGCATCCGCAGGGCGTTGCGGATCAAGTCACTGGACCTCACCTCGCCGTGGCCTTCGGCGTTGGGCGGGCGGGTTTCCAGGCGCACCACATGCGGGTGGCCCAGTTGCAGTTCGGCGACGTCTTCGATGGTCACCAGGCGTTCGTGGGGGTTGATCAACTGGCTGAGGATATTCAGCAGGGTGGTCTTGCCGGTGCCGGTGCCGCCGCTGATCAGGATGTTGCAGCGCTTGCCGACGGCCTCCTGGAAAAACTCGAAAATGCTCTGGTCGATGGTTTGCATGGCCACCAGGTCGCTGCTCTTGAGCATGTCCTTGCGGAATTTGCGGATCGACAGACACGGCCCGTCCAGAGCAATCGGCGGGATAATTGCGTTGACCCGGCTGCCGTCGGGCAGCCGCGCGTCGACCATCGGCGAAGACTCGTCCAGGCGTCGGCCCAGCGGCGCGAGGATGCGCTGCATCACGCGCTCTACGTGGTGGTCGTCGATAAAGCGCAAGTCACTCTGGTGCAGCAGGCCGTCGCGCTCGATGAACACCCGGTGCGGGCCGTTGACCAGGATTTCCGTCACCGATGGATCACGCAGCAACACTTCCAGCGGGCCAAAACCGGTGAGCTCGTCGACGATCTCTTCGGCCAGGCGCTCCATCTCGTAGCGCGAAATCGCCAGGCGCATGCGCGTGATGTAATCGGAGACTTTGTCGGTGACAAATTGCGCGAGGGACTGGCGCGTGCCTTCGAGCAGGTTCTTCCCCGACTCCTCGATGGCGTCGATGATGTAGCGATGCAGCACCAGTTTCAGGCCGTCGTGATCGCTGTTGCCGCCAGCGTTGCGCGCCGGGCCGCCGAAGAGTTTTTCGCCGTTCATCGTCCCGACCCCAGGATGCGTTCAAACCAGCGCATTGAAGGTTTCGCCAGGCCCTTGGAGCGTTTCGCCAGGCGCTCGCCCAAGGTCCGCACGGCTTGGGTCAAGGGTTCACGGGGCGCCAGGGCAAACAGGGTCTGGCCCTGGTTTTTCACGTTCAGGCGCAGTTCGGCGCTCAGCGGCAGCACCGCGATGCACTCCAGGCCGAAGCTTTTTTGCAGGGCTTCGGTGTCCGGCGCGCACGACTTGATGTAGCGGTCGACCACCAGTTTGGCGTGGTCAAGCTTCATGCCTTTGTCGCGCCAGCGGTTGAGCACCGCGAGGTTGCGGCGACAGTCCAGTACGTTCTGGTCGGTGCACCACAGCAGCTTGTCGCAGTGGCTGACAAAAGTGCGCAGCGCTTCGCTGTCGGGTTGCCCGGTAATGTTCACGACAATGTGTTGGAAGTGTTGGCGCAGCGCACTGAGCAGCATAAAAAGCTCGGCGGCGCTGGTGAGTTTCAGCGGTTCGTCACCCGTGGCGTACGCCAGGATGCGCAACCCGTCCAGGGCTGTGGTGAAGGCACTGTTGATCAACGTGGTGTCGAGGCGGCGCAAGTGGCGCAAGGCATCGCCGAAATTGAAGGTGCTCTCCAGGCCCAGCAGGGCCAGGCTGTCACTGCGTGGCAGGCCCAGGTCGAGCAACAGGGTTTGCTGACCGCTTTTTTGCACCACCAACGCCAAGTGGGTCGCCAGCATGGCGCCGTCGGCGTTGCTCTGGGTGCCGAACAGCACAGTCAGGCCGCCCAGTTGGGCATTTGGCGTGACGGTGGGCAGGCGCTTGCTCAGGCGCCGCACCAGCCCTGCCACCTCACTGGAGCGCGAGCCGTAGGCGACGAAGTCACGGGCACCGGCACGCATCGCGTTGAGCACCAGCTGGTTGTCCATGCCATCGCCGAGGGCGACCACGGCGAGCATCGGTTTGGCTTCCAGGGCGCCTTCGATCAATGCGCTCTGGGCCACCACGTTTTCGCGGTCCAGGCCCACGAACACCAGGCTGGCGAAGGTCACGTCGACCAGCGCCAGCAGTTCGTCGAGGCTGCCGGTGCCGGCGCTCACGACTTGCCCCAGGGGCGCCAGCGCGCCCTGCAGCCACTCAAGGTCGGTGGTGTTGCGGGTGATGGCGAGAAAGGTCTGGCTCAGGCTATCGCTCATTGGGAAAGTCCACTGCGGCGGTCGAAATTGCCGTTTTCCAAGAAGAACAGCCGGTACCAATTCGGGTCGTAGCTGCGCAGTTTTTCGCCGGGCAGGGAGGGCAGTTGTGCATTCGCGGCCAGTGGCTGGACCAGATGCGGCGTGACGATCATCAGCAGTTCTTTTTCTTCGCGGTTGATGTTGGAGTCGCGGAAAAACGCGCCCAGGATCGGGATGTCGCCCAGCCCTGGAAACTTGCTGATGGTGGAGCGGTTGTTGGTGCTGATCAGGCCGCTGATCACAAAACTTTCGCCATCGGCCAGGGACACGCTGGTGTCGGTGCGGCGCACGGTCAGGGCCGGAACCTGGATGCCCTGGATCACCACGGCGTTGCTGTAGTCCAGCTCGCTGACCTCGGGCGCGACCTTGAGGGTGATGCGGTTGCGGTCGATCACGGTCGGGGTCAGGGTCAGGCGAATGCCGAACTCCTTGTACTCGATGGAGATGGTGTCGCTGCCCGCGCTGGGCACCGGGATCGGCACTTCGCCGCCCGCCAGGAACGTCGCGCTCTGGCCGCTCAGGGCAACCAGGCTGGGGCGTGCGAGGGTGTAGGCAAAGCCGCTGCGTTCGAGGGCATTGATCATCGCTCTGACCCGGCCACCGCCAAAACCGACGTTGAAGCTTTCGGTGCTCACCGGCAGTTTGAACACGCCCTCCGACGGCGACAGAAGATTCGGGCTGCCGAGAAAAAAGTTGGTGCCCACACCGAGGAAATGGGTGCTGGCTTCCTTGAGCTTGGTGCGGCTGACCTCGACAAAACGGATGTCGGTCTGCACCTGGCTGGGCAGTGTCGGGTCCTCCGAAGGCGACAGCGACAGACTGGTCAGTGCCGACGTGGCCTTGCCTTTGACGAACACCATGCTCTGGCGCGGCGTGGTCGAGCAGGCGGTCCAGACCATCAGGCTGGTCGCGCCGCTGCCGACGCCGGTGAGCAGGAAACTGCGGTCGCCGTTGACGCGCACGTCGGCGATTTTCGGGTCGCCAATCGCCAGTCGGGTAATCGCCACCGGCGATTGCAGCTCCTGTTGCAGGCCTTCTCCCACCTCGACCACGGCAGGCAGCTGGCCCAGCGCGCTGCAATTGGCGGGTGCCGCGAGTGCCATGCCCACTGGCAGGCTCGAGAGCATCAGGGCCCAGGCCATTTGCGTGAACAGGGGGGCGTAGCGATGGCTCATTCAAGGCATCCTTGCTCGATCACGGAGTTTGTGGCGCCGCTTGGGCACCGCGAATCACTTCAATGCCGCGGCGTACGCCAGGCGCACCGCTGGCCACCGCGACGCGTTTTGGCGGGCCGGTCAGGGCCAGTTGGGTAAATTGGTAGAGGTCGCGGTTGGCGCTTTCGAGTTTCTGCGGTGCATCGCTTTCACCGGCCCAGTAACGGCTGAGCAGTTGCTCGTCGGCGCTGCGCACGGCCAGGCGGATCACGCCGGCCTGGACTGCGAGCATCATGCGACTCAATAAAGGCTCCGGCACGGCCAGTACCACGGTGCGTGCGGCGGCGCGGCGCTGGGC
>NZ_JBAWDE010000091.1:0-10869 GCF_049590575.1 Pseudomonas sp. | reverse complement strand
GCCCTGACCATCAATGCCAAAGGCATGCTGCCCTCCACGCACCCGCTGCTGATCGGCTCGACCCAGACCCTGGTCGCCACGCGCGCGCTGGTCGCCGAAGCCGATGTGGTGCTGGCGATTGGCACTGAGCTGGCGGAAACCGACTACGACGTAACCTTCGCCGGCGGCTTCGAGATTCCCGGTGCGCTGCTGCGCATCGATATCGACCCCGACCAGACCGTGCGCAACTACCCGCCGCAGGTCGCACTGGTGGCCGACGCACACATCGCCGCCGAGGCCTTGCTGGCCGAACTGAACAGCAAGCCTTTGCCGGCGCGCGATCCCCACTGGGGTGCTGAACGTGTCGCGCGTTTGTGGGCCGAACTGGCCCCTACCTGGGACGCCGCCACCCGCGCGCAAACCCTGTTTCTCGACACGGTGCTGCAGGCATTGCCCGGCGCTGTGCTGGTGGGCGACTCCACCCAGCCGGTGTACAGCGGCAACCTGACCCTGAACCTCGACCACCCCCGCCGCTGGTTCAACTCCTCCACCGGCTACGGCACCTTGGGCTACGCCCTGCCCGCCGCGATTGGCGCGTGGTTGGGGCGTGGCGATGGGCAGCCGGTGGTGTGCCTGATCGGCGACGGCGGGCTGCAATTCACCCTGCCGGAATTAGCTAGCGCGGTGGAGGCGCGCACGCCGATCATCGTGCTGCTGTGGAATAACCAGGGTTATGAAGAAATCAAGAAATACATGCTCAACCGCGCCATCGAGCCGGTCGGTGTGGACATCTACACGCCGGACTTTATCGGCGTGGCCAAGGCGCTGGGCGCGTCTGCCGTCAGCGTCCACCGCGTCGAACACTTGCACAGCGCATTGCGCGCCGCCGCTGACCGCCCGGGGCCGACGCTGATTGAAATCGACCAGGGGCTGTGGATGAAGGAGGTGGCGCTATGAGCGCGGTGTTGAACGGTGTGTATATCAACGGCGCATGGCGTGCCGGCCAGGACGTGCTGGAGGTGATCAACCCGGCCACCGAGGAAATCCTCGCACAGGTCAGCGTCGGCGATGCAAGCGCCGTGGCCCAGGCGGTCGACGCCGCCAGCGCGGCCTTTGGCGGCTGGTCGAAAAGCACCGGCCATGATCGCGCCGCCCTGCTGCGCAAGGTCGCCCAGGGTGTGAGCGCGCAGCGCGAACAGCTGATGCGATTGCAGTCGAGCAACAACGGCAAGCCGCTGTTTGAAGCCGGCATCGACGTGGACGATGTGATCGCCACTTTCGACTACTACGCTGGGATCTGCGACGCGCTGGACGCCGGCCAGGAAAGCCCGGTGGCGCTGCCCAGCGCTGCTTTCAGCGCACGCCTGCGCCGTGAACCCTGCGGCGTGGTGGGGTTGATCGTGCCGTGGAATTTCCCGATGGTGACCACCGCCTGGAAACTCGCCCCGGCCCTGGCGGCGGGGTGCTGCGTGGTGCTCAAGCCCTCGGAAGTCACACCGCTGGCGGAACTGCAATTGGCGCGGATCATCGCCGGCGCCGGCTTCCCGACCGGGGTGTTCAACCTGGTGTGCGGCACGGGCCTGGCGGTGGGTGCGCCGCTGGCAGCCGACCGCCGCGTGGCGAAGATTTCCTTCACCGGCAGCAATGCGGTAGGTGTTCAGGTCATGCAGCGCGCGGCGGAAACCATCAAGGGCGTGAGCCTGGAATTGGGCGGCAAATCCTCGCTGTTGGTACTGGCGGATGCCGACCTGGACCTGGCGGTGGAACTGGCCTGTGGCGGTGGTTTTTTCAACGCCGGGCAGATGTGCTCCGCCACCAGCCGGGTGCTGGTGGCTGACAGCCTGGCGGATGAATTCCTGCAGCGCTTGCAGGCGCGGGCTGAAGGGATTCGCGTAGCAGACCCGTTTGCCGATGACGTGGAAATGGGCGCGCTGATCAACCGTGCGCAATATCAGCGGGTCCTCGGGCATATCCAGCGTGGTATTGAAGATGGCGCGCGGCGGGTGTGTGGCGGCGAGCGCCCGGCAGACTTGCCCAAGGGCTATTTCATTCGTCCGACGCTGTTCACCGATGTGCCGTTGGACAGTGCCTTGTGGAATCAGGAAATCTTCGGCCCGGTGCTGTGTGTACGACGTTTCACCACCGAGGACGAGGCAATCGCCCTGGCCAATGACAGTGATTTCGGCCTGGTCGCCAGTGTGGTCAGCGCCAACCCGGAAGCCGCCGAGCGCGTCGCCAACGCGTTGCAGGCCGGCATGGTGTGGGTCAACGCCCCACAAGTGATCTTCCCGCAGACCGCGTGGGGAGGCTACAAGCAAAGCAGCATCGGCCGCGAGCTGGGCCCGTGGGGGTTGGCGGCGTTTCAGGAGATAAAGCATGTGATCCGCGCTAACTGAACGCGTGCGGCATATTCGCTGACGTCGTGTTGCAAACAGTATTTGTCCCACCCAAAACATAGAAACGCCCTACAGAGCTTTCTATTGGTACGTCCGTTCCGTTAAGCTTTTGGCCTTGTCGCGCGCTGCCTCAGTGCCAAGGTTTACCGGATGGAAGGGATGCTAAACAGTAACTTGCTCAGAAAGCTCGATATGCAGGACTTGATGGTGTTTGTCGCCGTGTACGACCAGAGCAGCGTTACCGACGTGTCAGAAACGCTGTTCGTCAGCCAGTCCACCGTGAGCTACAGCCTGAAGAAATTGCGCACCAGTTTCGAGGATGAGCTGTTTATCAACACACGGGCGGGTATGCGTCCTACACAAAAGGCCAGCACCATGTACGGCCATGTGCTGAAAATCCTCGAAAGCATCAACCTCTGCCACGCCGGTGACCAGGCCGCACGCCCCTGAACGCCCGGAGCAATAGCGGCGCGTCAGCGTGAGCGATCAGCCGATCGCGACCTTGCTGTAGGACTCGCGGTCCATGTCGACCAGTTGCACACTCAGTTGCACCTGCACACCCTCCGGCCAGTCGCCCAAGTCCTGCAGAACCGCCAACAGGCTTTGCGACAGCTGCTGCTTGACCTGCGGCGAGCGCCCGCTGAGCAGCGACAGCTTCACGGCGATAAACGCGCGCGGGTTGAGGGAGGTGCCGATCTGGAAACTCTCGACCTTGACGGCACGGCTTTTGATATCGAACTCGGAACCGAACTGCCCGGACACCATCAGCACATTGTTGAGCCGCAACAGGGTTTTCTCGACGGCCAGGCCTGTGAGATTGGCGGTGTATTCCAGGTGCAAGTGCGGCATGGTTTTCTCCAAGTTTGTTGTAGGAAGATTCGTAGATATAGCACAGGCCACAACGCCGCAGGCATGAAAGCGCTGTCAGGCTTTGCCCGCCAAGCCACGGTCACTCATGAATGCTTCGAGCCGCGAACGCACCCAGCGCTCGGCCGGGTCGGTGTCCACGTGACTGAGCCAGACCATCGACAAATCGAGGGTGGGCGTCTCGAACGGGAATGGCTCACAGAATAAATTGCCCGACACGGCCATGGCCTCGGCGGTGTAGTCCGGCAGGCTGGCAATCAGGTCAGTGCCGGCCAGCAACGCCGGCAAAGCGCTGTATTGCGGCACCGACAGCACCACATGCCGTTTGCGGCCGATTTCCGCCAGCCACTCATCGGCAAACCCGGACACGTTGGCGGTGTGGGACACCAGCACATGCGGGCGGGAGCAGTATTCGTCGAGGGTCAGCGGCGTGTCGCTAGCATCGGCGCGCAGCAGGCGCGGGCGTATATGGCGCAGCAGCTTGCGCTTGGCATTGGCCGGTAGGCCACGGGTCTGGGTGATGCCGACGGTGATATCCCCGGACGCCAGCAGATCGGGAATGCGCCAGTAGTCCACATGCTGGACCACGAACACCACCTGCGGCGCCTCCTGGCGCAACGCGCGCAGCAGCGGCGGCAACAGGCCGAACTCGACATCGTCGGACAGGCCGATGCGAAAGGTCATGGTACTGATGGACGGGTCGAAATCGTGGGTCAGGCTCAAGGCCGACGACAAGGAATCCAGGGCCGGTGACAGGTGCTGGATAATTTCCTCGGCCCGCGCGGTGGGCTCCATGCGGTGGCCGACGCGAATGAACAACGGGTCGTTGAACAAGGTGCGCAAGCGGTTCAGCGCCGAACTGATGGTCGGCTGGCCGAGAAACAGCTTCTCCGCCACCCGTGTCACGTTGCGCTCAAGCATCAACGCCTCGAAGACCACCATCAGGTTGATGTCAGCCTTGCGTAATTCATTGCGATTCATCGGCGCCTGCCCCTTTCCCCAAGACAAGGCGCAGTGTAGAAAGCCCGCAGGGCTGCGTCTATGTGCACGCTGTTCATCGCGCGGCTTTGCGACTATAAATCAGCTCTTTAAGGTCACAGGAACATCATCGTGCCGGTTATTTTCGCCTTGAGCGTCCTGCTTGCCGGGGTTCTGCTCTGGGCTATCAAATTCATCGCTCACCCCACCGCCAGGACCTTGCTGCGCGTGTTTGTCGGCTTGTGCCTGGCGGCGGTCGTGGCTTACCTGGTGCTGGCTTCGGGGTTCCCGACCTCATTGCTGGTCTGACTGACCTCCTGGCCCTGGCGCAAACGTAACGCCGCCAACGCGGCCACCACCAGCACCAGCGCAATCACTTTCAAGCCATTCATGGCATTGCCGGTGCTCATCTCAATCGCGCCCATCACCGACGGCCCGACGAACCCGCCCAACAACCCGCAGGCGTTGACAAAGCCCAACCCACCCGCGAGTGCCAGGCCTTTGAGGCGCGAGGCCGGGTAGAGAAACACGATCGACTGCACCACAAAAAACATCACCGCCGACAGGCAAAAGCCCAGCAGGCTGAACACCGGCCCCGACACCGATGCGATGCCCAACCCCAGCGCCATGGTCAACAGCCCGCTGACCAATAGCCGCCGCGCACGGCTGGGCGTGGTCGCAAAGCGCGGCAGGCACACCGCGCCGATGGCTGCGGCGATCCAGGGTAGCGAGGTCAGCAGGCCGACGCTCATAGTGCTCAGTTCGCCGTATTTGCTGATGATGCTCGGCAGGAAAAAGATCACCGTATAGACAGTGATCTGATGACAAAAGTACACAAAGATCGCCAGCAGGATTTGCGGGGTCAGCCAGTGTTTCAGCGAGTGCCCACCCTCCCCGGCGCCTTCCTCGGTTTCCAGCGCGATACGCTGTTCGATACCGCGCGCTTCCTCGGCCGACAGCCATGGCGCCTTGCTCGGGCGGTCCGGCAACTTGTGCCACACCACCCAGGCAAACGCCACCGCCGGCAGCCCTTCGAGCAGGAACATCCACTGCCAGCCGTGCCAGCCGAACAGGCCGTCCATGCGCATCAACGCCGCGCCCAGCGGGCCGCCGATGATGTTGGCAAAACACACGCCGAGCAGAAAATAGCCGGTGGCCCGCGCCCGTTGTTCACGGTTGAACCAGTACGTCAGGTACAGCATCACCCCTGGGAACAGGCCCGCCTCGGCAACCCCCAGCAGCAGGCGCAGCACGTAGAACGAGGTCTCGCCCTGCACAAACGCCATGGCCGCCGAGATCAGGCCCCAGGTCACCATGATGCGAGCGATCCAGAACCGCGCGCCGACCTTGTGCATGATCAGGTTGCTGGGGATTTCCGACAGCGCATAGGTCAGGAAAAACAGCCCCGCGCCCAAGCCGTAGGCCGCGGCGGAAATGCCCAGGTCGACGTCCAGGTGGTGCTTGGCCAGGGCGATGTTGGTGCGGTCGAGGAAACTCAGGATGTAGGCGATGATCAGCAAGGGCATCAACTTGGCGAACATCAATGTGTTCAGCACCTGCGGTTCGCGGGCTGGGGTGGCGGTAGTCATCGGGCAAGTCCTCTTGGCGCCCCGCCAGCCTGACTGGGGGGCGCATCACTGTTGTTCTAGGGTTCGAGTTGCACAACCCGCGCGGGCGGGCGATGCGAGAACAGTTGCAGCAACGCGCCGCCCAGGGCGCAGCCGGCCATGACAAAGAAGCACACGGTGTAGCCGTGCAAGGTGGTCCAGCCGCCGCCCATGGCGATCAGGCTGCCCATCAGCACCGGCGCCAGGCCGCCGCCGATGAACATCGCGGTGGTGATGATGCCGTTGGCCGTGGAGGTCGCCGACGGCTCGGCCGAGTCGCAGGCCACCGCGTAGTAGATTGGCCACACCGCATTGGCCACCAGGCCAAACAGCAGTTGCACGACGACGATCAGCGTCAGGGTGTTGGCGAAGTAGAACGCGCCGACACTGGCCGCCATCCACAGCCCGCAGATGATCAGCGTGGTGCGCCGGCCGATGATGTCCGACAGCGACGGCCACACCAGTTGCCCGAGGATGCCGGTCAGGGTGAACACCACGCTCATCCCTGCCGACTCCGCCAGCGACAGCCCGGCGATGTTGTAGAGGTAGGCCGGCAGCACGATGTTGACGCCCATGTACACCACTTGGGTGAGCATCGTATTGCCCGCCGTGAGCGCGATATTGCGGTTGCGCAAGGTGGCGACAAACGTGCGCCAGGCCTCGCCTTTTACCGTGCTGGCCGGCGCGTTGTCCGGTGGGGTCATGCCTTTGGCGGCGATGTCGACGTACAGCGCGGTGATGCGCTCGGCCGTGGAATAACGTGCCCAGAAAATCATCAGCGGCAGCGCAACCACGAAGGCAAAGAAGAACACATAACGCCAGTTGTCCTCGCCAAACACAGTGATGACAACACTCGCGACGATGCCGCTGAGCATCGCGCCAATCGGGTAACCGGTGTGGTGCGCGCCCAGGGCAAAGCCGCGGCGCTCCACCGGCCACCATTCGGCGGTGTTGCTCACGCCCACCGGTTCGCCCCAGCCGGCGCCGAGGTTGACGCCCACGCGCAGGGCGATAAAGGTCGCCAGGTTGCCGCTCAAGGCCTTGAAGCCGGACAGAAACGAGATCGCCGTGTAGCCCAGCACCAACGGCACCTGGAAACGCGCGCGCTTCCAGCCGCCGCCGTAGCGGTCGCTCCACATCGAGCCGGGGATATCCAGCAGCGCCAGAGCCAGCATGACCACGGTGGCCACGGTGCCCCATTGGTCAGCGGACAAATCGAAATGTTTGGAGATGGTCGGCCCCAGGCGCAATACGATCTCACGGTCGTAGGCGTTGAGGATCCAGATCATCCAGCAGACCAGCAGCGATACCCAGGAATGCCGGTGAATACTGCGCAGCGACGCTTTTTTTAAAGTTGCCATGGGCCTCTCCAGGCGCGCGAGGGCGCGCACTGACACAAGGTTGCGAAGGAATATGCCTTATTGAAAAAACGCGCTAGCTGGCGAACCGTCGCTCGGCTATTCCTTGCACGCCCAACCCGGTAATGGCGAACAGCGCGCCGCGTTGCTGGCCGTCGTCGGGGAAACGCGGCAGCGGCGGCTTGGCCATCGAGGTCACAAACAGGGTGTCCAGGTTCGGCCCGCCGAAGGTCAGGCTGGTGACCTTTTTCACCGGCATTTGGATAATCCGGTCGACTTGCCCGTCAGGGGTGTAGCGCACCAGTTGCCCGGCATAGACCAGCGCCTGCCACAGGCAGCCTTCGGCGTCCACGGTGCAGCCGTCGGCGGCGCCACCGCCGCGGGTATCGACCTTGGCGAAAGTACGGCGGTTGCTCACATCGCCGCTGGCCAGGTCGTAGTCGTAGGCCCAGATTTCACCGGACCAGGTGTCGCAGAAATACAAGGTTTCCCCCGTCGGGCTCCAGCACGGGCCGTTGGACACGATGATGCCTTCGTCCAGGGTGTGCAGGCTCAGGTCGGCGTCCAGCCGGTAAAGCTTGGCGCTGGCGCTGTCTTCCAGGGTGTCCATGGAGCCGAAGATGAAGCGGCCCTGGCGGTCGACCTTGCCGTCGTTGAGGCGGTTGTTCGGCAGGTCCGGTTCCGGGTCTTGGACCAGCGCCAGCTCGCCACTGGCCAGGTCCAGCGTGTGCACGCCGTTTTGCAGCGCGACGATGGCCGCCTCGCCGTTGTGGCGCAGGGCCATGGAGCCGATTTTCTGGCCGACCTCCCAGGCGCGCAGTTCGCGACCGTCGTCGGTGCAGCGCAGGATGCGGCCGTCGGCGCTGTCGATCCAGTACAGCCGTTGTTGTTCGACGTCCCACACCGGGCCTTCGCCCAGGGTAGTCTTGACGTCCACCAGCACTTCGATACGCATGGGTTTATCCCCTTATTGTTGTTGTGCGGGATGCAGGCCGCGCCGTGACGCGGGCCTTTTTTGTGATTAGAAATTGACCTGGTCACGCCCCTTCAGCCCGAGGATTTCCCGCGCTTCATCCGGTGTGGCAACGCGATGGCCGAGGGCTTCGATCACCGTGCGAATGCGCCGTACCTGATCGGCGTTCGACGCCGCCAACTTGCCCGGCCCGTCCCACAGCGAATCCTCCAGGCCGACCCGCGCGTTGCTGCCCATGGACAGGCCCATGGTCGCCAGCGGAATCTGCCCACGCCCGGCCCCGAGGATCGACCACACGTAGTCGTCGCCGAACAGGCGGTCGGCGGTGCGCCGCATGTGGGCCAGGTCTTCCGGGTGGCCGCCGATGCCACCCCGCAGGCCGAACACCGACTGGATAAACAACGGCGGCTTGAGCAGGCCGCGCTCCAGGAAGTGCGCGGCGGTGTAGAGGTGGCCGATGTCGTAGCACTCGATCTCAAACCGCGTGCGGTTCTCGGCGCACGAATTGAGGATGTGGGCGATGTCGCGGAAGGTGTTGCGGAAGATCCGGTCGTCGCTCTCTTCCAGGTACGGCCGCTCCCAGTCGTGCTTGAACTCGGTAAAGCGGTTGAGCATTTCGTACAGGCCGAAGTTCATCGACCCCATGTTCAGCGAGGCCAGCTCCGGCTTGAACTGCATCACCGGCTGCAGGCGCTCTTCCACACCCATGGTCGGTGCGCCGCCGGTGGTGATGTTGATGACCACGTCGCTGGCAGCCTTGATCTGCGGCAGGAATTCGGCGAACAGCGCCGGATCCTGGCTCGGCCGGCCGTCGTTGGGGTCACGGGCATGCAGGTGGACAATCGCTGCACCGGCTTGAGCGGCGCCGATGGCGGCGTCGGCAATTTCCTGCGCGGTGATCGGCAAATGCGCTGACATTGACGGCGTATGAATCGCACCGGTAACGGCGCAGGTAATGATCACAGGGCGTTTTTTGGACATGACGATTCTCCGACTTTTATTCTTATGAAAAAAATCCTGGCTGCAGCGAAGCGTTCTTCCGTGGCTTACAGGTACTCGACGTTACCGTCGACACTGATCGCCTGGCCGGTCACGTTGCGTGCGGCAGGCGAACAGAGGAACAAGGCCATGGCCGCGACGTCTTCGGCGGTGACCATGCGCTTGAGGGAGATCTTGTTGAGGTATTCCTGGCGCATCTCGGCCTCGGGCACGCCGACCTGCTCGGCACGCGCACGAATCACGCCGTCCATGCGCGGGCCTTCGACGATGCCGGGCAGCAAGGCATTCACGCGGATATCGCTCTCGCCGAGCTCCGAGGCCAAGGATTTCATCAGGCCGACGATGGCCCATTTGGTCGCCGCGTACGGCGTGCGCCACGCGTAGCCGAGGCGCCCCGCCACCGAGGCGATATGCAGCAAATGGCCGTGGGACGATTCCTTGAGCATCGGCACCGCGTGGTGGGCAAAGCGGTATTGCGCGGTCAGGTTGATGTTGATGGTGGCTTGCCACTCGGCATCACTGATCGCATCGATGCCACCGGTGGGCCCGGCGATCCCGGCGTTGTTGACCAGCACGTCCAGCCCACCGAAATGCTCGCGCTGCACCTTGAACACCGCCTCGATCTGCGCCGCATCGCTGACGTCGGCGCGGGTGGCGACGCTGCCCGGGTAGTTGTCGCGAAACGCAGCCAGGGCCGGCTCGCTCACGTCACACACATGCACCTGGGCGCCGGCTTCCAGGTACGCCGCCGCCAACACTTCACCAATGCCGGCTGCCCCGCCGGAAATCAACACACGTAACCCAGGATAAGGCTGCAGCCGCTGTAGGACACTCATGCAC
This sequence comes from Pseudomonas sp., assembly GCF_049590575.1. Taxonomy (GTDB): domain Bacteria; phylum Pseudomonadota; class Gammaproteobacteria; order Pseudomonadales; family Pseudomonadaceae; genus Aquipseudomonas. The sequence continues at coordinate 872 of NZ_JBAWDE010000091.1, read as the reverse complement.
GTTTACCTCCTGAAGCAGACGACCGCGTACGGTCGTTCTTGACGAGCAGGCGCGCCAGGGAGTCGGCGGCCTGCATGATGTCATCGGTCACCGCCGCGCGGGCGCCGGCGCCATCGCGGGCAGCCAGCGCCTCGACGATGCGCGTGTGCGCCTCCATCGAGCGTTGCAGGTGAGCTTTATCCGGGGCGACCAGCGCAAAGCATGGGCCCATGTGCAGCCAGAAGTTTTCTACGGCGGCCATGGTCAACTCGGCCTGGGCCACCGCGTAGATGCGGCGGTGAAAGGCAAAGTTGGTCCACAGGTAGCGCGACACGTCGACTTCATCGGCGGCGTGCTGCATTTGCCGGCACAGGTCGGTGATTTCGTCGAGGTCGGTTTTCTGCAGCAGCAGCACGGCTTTTTCCGCCAGCAGGCCTTCGAGGGCCACCCGCGTGTCGCGGATTTCACGCAGGCGTTCGACCGTCATCAGGCGGACACGCAGACGTGAGGTTTCGGTGACTTCAAAGGCGTTTTCGGCACTGAGGCGTTGCAGCGCTTCGCGCACCGGCATGGGGCTGGAACCGAGGGCTTCGGCGAGGCCGCGGATGGTGAGTTTCTGGCCGGGCTGAAAGCGACCACTCATCAGGGCTTCGCGGATCTGGCGGTAGACCTGGTCTTGCAAGGTATCGCGGGATACCTGGCGCAGGGTGGGCAGGAGGAGCGGACCATCTGTCATGAGGCAAAACCTGTGTTGTCGTTCTTATGGCCTCAATATGTGATCACAAATCAAATATGTCAAATAGTTTCCTATCCGGGGATGTGCGCATACGAATGTGGGAGCGGGCTTGCTCGCGAATCGGGCGTATCAGTAAACAGATCAGTTACTGACACAC